>JAGVGV010000660.1 GCA_020056895.1 Deltaproteobacteria bacterium | reverse complement strand
TTGGCCTCGTCCGCGCCAATGGCGTCGCCCAGCATGATCATTTCCAAAGCCTTCTTGAAGGGCATCATCCGGGGCATGGCCAACGCGGCGATGGGCGGGAACACGCCGACCAGGATTTCAGGTTGGCCGAACTTGGCCTTGGCCGAAGCGATGACGAAATCGGCATAAATGGCCAGTTCGCACCCGCCGCCCAGAGCCGCGCCTTGGACGGAAGCTACGGAAATCAACCCCAGCGCGTCCATGCGGCGGAAAATGCCATGGAAAACCTCGATCATCTCGCGGACCTGATCGCCCAAATGCTCGCCCACATCCACGCCGGCGGAAAATGCTCGGCCTTCGGCGTCGAACAACAACGCCACCAGGCCGGTTTCGGCCTTCAGGGAATCCAAGGCGTGGTTGATTTCCTTCATCATCGCGATGTTCAAAACATTGAGCGGCTCGCGTTTCAACGTGATCCGCGCCACCTGGTCCTTCACCGCCAGGGCGATGTGTTCGTACGCCATCGTGATCCTCCTTGTTGTTTCAGGGAAGGGTTCGGCGGGGGGAGCCCCTTATTATAAAAAGGGGCACACCCCCCGCACCCCCCGCCCGAAAAACTTCAGCGCGGCCGCTTCGCGGCCTTGTGTCCCCTCTCAGGCGGGAGACCGGCGGCTTTGTACCACCGACGGTCAGATGGAATGGACGCCCGAAGCCGCTAAGGCCGGCGTGGGGCTGCTTTGGCCTCCAAAGCAGCCCCCACATTCTCCATTCCAGCGGTTCCCCTATTCCTTCGGCCTGCCCAGCACTTTTTCGAAGGTTTCGTCGTCGGCCGGAGCGCCGGCGGCGACCTGGCGGCGCCATTCCAAAAAGTCGATGGTATCCTGGCCGGTGATCTTTTTGGTATTGAACGCGCCAAAGCCCAAGTACGCTTCGTAGTTCATGTTGACCATCAGCCAGTGACGGTTGGGCAGTTTCATCTGATCCCAGAAGAATTTCTTTTTGGCCCGGATGCCGTCGATGGATTTCATCAGGCAGCCGGGGAACAGGTTGGCGAAGGTCCAGATGATGCGGTTCACTTCCTTGTCCAGGAGGGTGAAGTCGATGGGCAGTTCCGCCATTTTGGCTTTGGCGTCCTTGGCTTCCTGGCCCACCTTGAATTCGCCGTACACCACTTCGCCGTCGTCCACGTATTTATCAATAATAACCAAGGGATTGCGGACGAACTTGTCGCCATCTTTAAGGACCGGAAGGGCCTTGGAGATCACGCCCAGATTCTTCATTTTGTACGCGGACCACAGTTCGCAGGACACGCAGTTCCACATGGCGTTTTCGGACGTCATCATCCAGGGGAGGAAGTCCGTGGAACCACCGTCCGGAGCCGATCCGTGGCGGGCGCCGGCCTGACCGAAGATGGCCAGGTCCGAGGACACGGTAAGATCGCAGGCCATGCCGATTTCCTGGCCGCCGGCCACGCGCATGCCGTTCACCCGGCAGATCACCGGTTTTTTGCAATTGAGGATGGCGTCGACCATGCCGTTGAACAGGTCCATATAGTCGGCGTATTCCTGAGGCCGTTTGGAATAGTATTCCGAATATTCCTTGGTATTGCCGCCGGTGCAGAAGGCTTTGTCGCCGGCGCCGGTAAAAACGGCCGCCACCACGGCTTTGCTTTGGGAAGCTCTTTGGAAGCCTGCGATCACGCCCTTGACCATCCCGGTGGTGTAGGAATTGTACTGCTTGGGGTTGTTCAGCCGGATGTTGGCCACGTACAGGCCGGGGACCGGGTTGCCCTTGGGGTCCACAAGCGGGGTTTCGGTGTAGATGGTGCAGGGCGCGTCGGCCTCCGAACCGAAGTGTTCGTTACCGAACAGACTATGGTCTTTGGCTGTGTGTTCGCGGGGTATCCACGACAGGGACATTGGTATCCCTCCTTAGATGAACGTATGGGTTTTTCGTTCCGATTCCGAAAGGGGTCCGATTCGATGGGGCGGCCGGGGCGCCCTCCCGGTGGGGAAGGCGCCGCTTAAGGCCGGGTTAGAAATCGGGTTCGAGCACCTGGCGCTTGGTGAATTTGCCGTGGTGCTGGTCTTCAAAAATTTCGGCGATCCGGCTCATGGGTTTGGTTTCCAGGAAGGGTTCGATCTGGACCTTGCCGGACTGCACCAGTTCGAGCATTTTGGGATAGTACTTGGGCAGACAGCCCCAGGTGCCGATGATTTCGGCGTCGAAGGCCATCAGGCGGCTGATGGAATAGGTGTTCTGAGCCATGCCGAAGCCAACGATGATCAATTTGCCCACGAAGGACAGAAGCCCGAGGGCCATGTCCTGAGCCGGCGCCGCGCCGGTGACTTCGAAGATTTTCCAACCTAGATTGGACGGCGCGCCGGCTTTTTTGGCAATGCTTTTGGTGTCATCCGTTGACCCATCACCCACTACCAAAAGTTCATCTCCCTTTTTCATTATCTTTTTGCAACGTTGAATGGTTTCATGGATTCCCAATTTCTCGTTGTAGGCTGGAATGACAAT
>JAGVGV010000463.1 GCA_020056895.1 Deltaproteobacteria bacterium | reverse complement strand
TTCGCCCACGAATGAAAGCATTCGGTATGCCATCCGCTTGGTTAACCCGGTTTTGGTAAAAACCATGCCGATGACGATGGAGGCGAAAATGAACATGACCGAAGGGTCCATGAAATCCTTGAAGGCCTTTTCCGCCGGCCGGATCAGGAACAGGGCCTGCAACACGCCGATGGCGATACTGGTTACGCCAATGGGCGTGACTTCAAAGACCCACCAGGTGCCGGCCAGAAGAAATACGGCCAACGCGCCCTTGCCCTGAGGCGAAAGCGAAAAAGCCTTGCCGGCCGGGTCCACGGCGTCGGGCCAGGCGGGCGAAAAGTTTACAATGGCGAAAAGAATGATCCCCAGGAACAAAAAGGCGATTTTGTTCCATTCAATTTTTTTGGCGGCGGTGGCGCTCATATCGCGTGAACTCCTTCACGAATTGGATAAAGGGGAGGCCCCAGGGGAGCCGGCCATGCTAGACCTTGCAGGCCTTCATCCGTTCGGACACTTCGTGGAACAAATCCGTCAGCCTTAAAATGCCCGCCACTTGGCCGGCATGCGTTACCAGCAGGGACTGATGATGCCCCAGCACGATCTGGTGTATGGCTTCCTGGATCGGGGCTTCCGAATCCACGTACTCCCCTTCCAGCGGCGTATACATCACGTCCTTGACCAGGATTTCATTACCTTTCCGGCAGACCTGATCCAGGGGTTCCTCCCACAGGTCGTAATTCTTCATCATGGATTGAAGGAATTCCCGGCTCAGGCCGTACCGCCCCATATCCTTGATCTCGCCAAAGAACTTGTACCGGGGCTCGAGGGCTCTAAGAACGTCCAACTGGCTGATCTTGCCGATCACCCGGCCTTGGTCGTCGAGCACCAACATGGCCCGATGGTGGTAGGGGCTTTGGGTAAATTGACCTCGGGCCGCCTCCAGAGCCATGACCGCATCGTAGAGCGTGGCTCCTTGGGATACGGTGGCGTACTCAGCCAGGGGGACCATCAGGTCCTTGACTTTCTCTTTTTTCACCAGGACTCCTCCCCGTTTTTGAGAAAAGAATCACAAATCCGTGCAAAAAAAACGATCCGCTCCGGATTCCATCCCCCGTTTCCAGGGTTTTCAGCCGGTTTGGACGGTGTTTCCATTTTTTCGAGTCGGCGCTCAGCCGGAGTCCGGACCGATGTACCATACCCCCTACTCGCTGTCAACCCCGTTTGATACAAGAGAACAATCGATAACTTTAGCGGACGGCGTTCATGGGCTGGGCTCGACGATCCGGCCTTGCCCCCAACCCCAAAAAAAGCTATGTACAGCCGAGACAAACACGGCCAAGGCGTCTTTCCGGTTCCGCCGGCGGGACCGTCCATCGCCGCCATTCCGCCACCCGTTGGAGCGCTTTATGCCTTCGTTCGCCCAAGTGCTGTTCAGCCGCCGGATGCTCGTTTCGTTCCTCATGGGCTTTTCCTGCGGCCTGCCGCTCCTGCTCACCGGTTCGGTGCTCCAGGCCTGGATGAAAACCGAAGGGGTGGACCTGAGCCTGATCGGTCTGACGGCCCTGGTCGGGTTGCCCTATTCCTATAAATTCATCTGGTCGCCCTTCATGGACCGGTACACTCCTCCGTTTCTGGGCCGGCGGCGGGGATGGCTGCTCATCGCTCAGGTGTTTCTGGCCCTGGCGCTGGTGTTCCTGGGCTTTTCCCAGCCCGCCCAAAACCTGTGGTTGATGGCCGGAGCCGCGGTGGCGGTGGCCTTTTTCAGCGCCAGCCAGGACATCGTGGTGGATGCGTACCGGCGGGAGGACCTGTCCGAAGGGGAACTGGGGCTGGGGTCGTCCCTTTACGTGAACGGGTACCGGGTGGGGATGCTCCTGGCCTCGGGCGGCGGGTTGATCCTGGCCGATCACATCCCTTTCCGGATGGTGTACATGATTCTGGCCGGCTGCATGGGCGTGGGGGTTCTGACCACCTTTTGGACGCCGGAACCACCCGTGACCCAAGGGGCGCCCAAGGATTTCAAGGAAGCGGTTCTGGTTCCTTTTCTGGATTATTTCCGGCGGCGGGGCGCGTACTGGGTGCTGGCCTTCATTCTCCTTTATAAAATCGGCGACCAGATGGCCTCGGCCATGACCACGCCTTTTTACTTGGATCTGGGGTTTACCAAAACGGACATCGGGGCAATCGTCAAGCTGTTCGGTTTCTGGGCCATTTTGATCGGCGGATTTGTAGGCGGGGCCTTGATCCTCAGGTTCGGCATCTATGGCTCGCTATGGATTTTCGGCGTTTTCCAGGCCGTGTCCACGGCCGGGTTCGCCCTCTTGGGCGTTGTGGGGGCCAGCAAGGCGGTTCTGGCCGGAGTCATTGCCTTTGAAAACTTCACCGGCGGCATGGGCACCAGCGCCTTCGTGGCCTTCATGGCCACCTTGACCAACAAGCGCTTCACCGCCACTCAATACGCGCTTCTAACCAGTTTCATGGCCCTGCCCCGAACCGTCTTGTCCGCGCCCACCGGATACATGGTGAAGGAAATGGGCTGGATTCCCTTCTTCATCTTCTGCACCGTGATCGCGGTCCCGGGGATGTTGCTCCTGCTCAAATTTTCGCCCGAAGAAGTCCGAGGGGAAAAGGGTCCGGCTTGAGCGGCCTGAAGCCTTCCCGGTCAAAAGGGCCAGGGGTTCGGCGTCACTTTGAAATCCTGGCCATTATTTCCCGGTCCACCTTGGACCAGGCCAACCCGGACAGATCGGCGGAATCCACCCAGCGCCACGATGTCTCCGGTCCAGGTCGGGGCGCCCCGGACCGGATCCGAGCTTTGAACGCGAGGACATTGGCCTGGAAATGGCTGTACCGATGCCGAAGGCCGCCCAGGCTTTCCGGCGGGTCCATGTCCAGGCCCCAATCGTCCCGAAGATGCCGAACCCACCGTTCGGCGGGATTTTCCCCATCGGCCAACAGGACCGCTGGCCATTGCCAAAGCCCGCCCAGAAAGCCATCCATGGGCCGCTGGACCACGATCACCCGGCCAAGGCCGCCGAAAACCACTCCCGCCGCGAACCGATGCGTGGGCACGGCCCGGGACGGGCTTTTGATCGGCAGGGTTTCTTCCAAACCCTTGGCCCGAGCCACGCAGATGGCTTCCAGGGGACAGACCGGGCAGTCGGGCCGGCTTGGAACGCAGACCCGGGCCCCCAGTTCCATCACGGATTGGTTGAAATCCCCCGGCCGGTCCCGGGGCGCCAGGCCGGCGGCGGCATGGCCCACGATTTTACGGCCCGGCCCCTGGTCCACGGGCGTTTCGACGCCGAACAAACGGCTAAACACCCGGACCGCGTTGCCGTCCACGGCCGGAACGGGCCGGCCGAAGGCAATGCTGGCCACCGCGCCGGCGATGTACGGCCCCACGCCGGGCAGCCGCAGGATGTCCTGAAAATCGTCCGGGAACCGGCCGTCCCGGTCAACCGCCACTTGGCGGGCGGCGGCCTGAAGCCGGCGGGCTCGACCATAATACCCCAAATTTTCCCACAGTTTCAAAACCTCGTCCGGCTCGGCCTCGGCCAAAGATTGAAGCGTGGGAAACCGTTCGGTGAAGCGGAGATAATAGGGGATGGCGGTATCCACCCGAGTTTGTTGGCACATCACTTCGGATACCAGGATCAGGTACGGGTCCCGGGTCCGGC
>JAGVGV010000185.1 GCA_020056895.1 Deltaproteobacteria bacterium | reverse complement strand
GGCAGCTTGGGCACCTGGTTGGTGCATTCCTGCTGCAAGAGCAGATTGCCCACCTGGGGGCCGTTGCCGTGGGTGACGATCAACCGGTAATCCAGGGACAGCCGGGCGAGCTGAGCCGCCGGCACCTTGAGATTGGCGAACTGTTCGAAGGCCGTGCCTTCCTGGCCTTTCCGAATCAGGGCGTTGCCGCCCAGGGCCACCAGTAGAACCGGTTTTTTGGGTTTGGTCATGGTTTTTCGTCCTTTATTGTCCATCGGAAAGCCGGGGCGCCTTGGGGCGGATCACCCCGTACCGGGATAAAACCAATAACCCAACGATCCCGCGACGGTTTGACCGTAGGGGCGAGGCATGCCTCGCCCGCTCGTTGGAGACTCGTTGGTTTTATTCGGCCAAACGTTCCCGGATGATGCTTTCGAGCGTGGGGTCGCCGTGGTCGGCGTATTCGTACCGCACCCGAAGCATGGGTTTCTTGATCGTCACCAGGCCGGCCAGATCGATGGGCGTGGCCGAAAGAACCAGATCGCAGTCGGCCGCGTTGATGGTGGCTTCGAGGTCCCGGACCTGCTGGGGGCTGTAGCCCATGGCCGGCAACAGGGGCCCGATGCCGGGGTAGTCGGCGAAAGTCTGGCGGATGGTGCCCACCAGGAAGGGCCGGGGGTCCACCAGTTCGGCCGCGCCGTTTCTTTGGGCGGCAATCACTCCGGCGCCGTACTTCATTTCGCCGTGGGTCAAGGTAGGGCCGTCTTCGACCACCAGCACCCGCTTGCCTCGAATCAGTTCCGGCTGGTCCACCAACAGGTCGGAATCGGCCAGGACGATTTTGGCTCGGGGGTTGTGTTTTTCAATGGTCCGCCGGACCTGGTACACGTTCTGGGGATCGGCGCTGTCCACCTTGTTGATGATGGCCACATCGGCCAAGAGCATGTTCGTTTCGCCGGGATGGTACGTGGTTTCGTGGCCGGGCCGGTGGGGGTCGAAAACCACGATGTGAAGGTCGGGTTTGAAGAAGGAGGTGTCGTTGTTCCCGCCGTCCCAGACGATCACGTCCGCTTCCGTTTCGGCCTGCCTAAGGATTTTTTCGTAATCCACTCCGGCGTAGATCACCGCGCCCATCCGGACCACGGGTTCGTATTCCTCACGTTCCTCGATGGTGCAGTTGTGGCGGTCGAAGTCTTCGTACTTGGAAAAGCGCTGGACGATCTGCTTGGTCAGATCGCCGTACGGCATGGGATGGCGGACGGAGACCACCTTTTTGCCCATGTTTTGAAGCACCCGGATCACCTGGCGGCTGGTCTGGGATTTGCCGCAACCGGTGCGGACGGCGCAGACCGAAACGACCTTTTTGGACGATTCGAGCATGGTGTACTGGGCGCCGATGATGATGAAGTCCGCGCCGGCGGCCGTGGCCACCGAGGCCTTGTGCATGACCTCGACGTGAGGCACGTCGCTGTACGAAAAGGCAACCAGGTCCACCTTGTGCTCCAGGATCAGGTCCCTTAGCTGGGTGTCCGGGTGGATGGGGATGCCCTGGGGATAAAGGCTTCCGGCCAGTTCGGGCGGGTACAGGCGGTCGTCGATGTCCGGGATCTGGGTGGCGGTGAAACCGATCACCCGGTACCGTTCATTGTTCCGGAAATAAACGTTGAAGTTATGAAAATCGCGCCCGGCCGCGCCCATGATGATGACGTTTTCGACCCGTTGAGTCATTTTATCTTTCTCCTTCCCAGGGGTTCCCCCCTGGCTTTCCGCCGGCGAGGATGCCCCGCCGTTTTTTAATGGTAAGGTCTCGATGGACCGGGCGGGGTTCATTCGTGAACATCGTTCATCCAGGGCGGCCGGCGGGGCCGGCCCCGGATTTAAACCCGGATCAGCCGGCCAAGGTGGCGACCATGACCGCCTTGATGGTGTGTATCCGGTTTTCCGCCTGGTCAAACACCACGGAGGCCGGGGATTCGAACACGTCGTTGGTCACTTCCAGACCGTCCATTCCATATTTCTGGAACATTTTTTCGCCCACTTCGGTTTCCCGGTCGTGAAAAGCGGGCAGGCAGTGGAGGAATTTCACGTCGGGATTCCCCGTTTGGTCCATGGCTTGGCGGTTCACCTGAAAGGGCTTCAAAAGCCGGACCCGTTCCTCCCAAACCGCTTCGGGTTCGCCCAGGGAGACCCAGACGTCGGTATAGAGGAAGTCCGCGCCCTTCACGCCTTCGGCCACGTCGTCGGTCAACAGAATCCGGGCGCCGGTTTCGGCCGCGATGGTTCGAGCCGTTTCCACCAGGCCGGCTTCGGGTTGGAGCGCCTTGGGCGCAACGGCCCGGAAATCCATGCCCATTTTGGCCGCGCCGATCAAGAGGGAATTCCCCATGTTGTTCCGGGCGTCGCCCAGGTAGGCGAAGGCCATCCGCCTGAGGGGTTTTTCCGAATGTTCCTTCATGGTCAACAGGTCGGCCAGAATCTGGGTGGGGTGGAACCGGTCGGTCAGGCCGTTGTACACCGGCACCCCGGCATACCGGGCCAGAAGGTCCACGGTTTCCTGCTTGAAGCCCCTGAATTCAATGGCGTCGTACATCCGGCCAAGGACTCGGGCGGTGTCGCGGACCGATTCCTTCTTCCCCAGGTGGCTGCCCGCGGGGTCCAGATACGTCACGTGGGCTCCCTGGTCGTACGCCGCCACTTCAAAGGCGCACCGGGTGCGGGTGGAGGCCTTTTCAAAGATCAGGGCGATGTTTTTGCCCTTCAGGCGCCGGGTTTCCGTGCCGCTGTATTTGGCTCGCTTGAGGTCCGCGGCCAGGTCCAGAAGAAATCGGATTTCGCCGGGGGTATAGTCCAGCAGCTTGATGAGGCTCCGGTTTTTCAGGTTGACGGGCATGGTTCCTCCCTCCCGGGGTTCCCTTGGTTGGGGTGAACTGGGGCCGCTCCGGAAGCCGCGCCGTAAAAGGCGCTCCAGAGGGGCGGTACGGTGGATATGGAGTTTGGGCGGATCGTTTTATGGTTCGGGGAACTCCGTTGGTTCCGGAGTTCCCCGGTGTTCATCAACCGCCGGCGATGAGGGGGATCAGGAACACCTTGGCGCCGTCGGGCACCTTCGTGGCGGCGAAATGAGGCCGGGAAACCGCGGTCCGATCGATCCGGACCACGGCGTAGGGGTAGGGGTCGGCCAGAAGCTCGAGCACGTCGGCCACGGTCATTCCGGGCCGCCAGGGCAGTTCCCGTTCCGGCGACCCCATTACCCGGATCATTCCGTTATCCCGTTGGCTTTCAGGAGTTCCACGACTTCGGGGAAGTCGATCCCCAAACGCTTCACCGTGGCCAGCGTCGGAACCCCGTCCGGCGTCCAGCCCCGGCGTTTGTACACCGCGTCTTTTAGTTGTTCGTACCGGCTTTCC
>JAGVGV010000682.1 GCA_020056895.1 Deltaproteobacteria bacterium | reverse complement strand
ACGTTGGCACTCCCCTTGCTCTTTGCACGGTTCCGAAAAGACACGCCGGCAGCAGATACAACCTGGCATCCAGGTGATTGCTCGACTCCATCGTTCACCACAAAACCCCAACGGAGCGGTCCGGTCATCCGCCCGGGGGTTCGGGGAAGATCAGCAAGGAGAGCAAACCGTTGCAGCCCATCGGAATCATCGCCAATCCCGCTTCGGGGAAGGACATCCGGCGCCTGGTGGCGTTCGGGTCCGTCTTCGACAACAACGAAAAAGTCAATATCGTCCGAAGACTTCTTTTGGGCCTGGACGCGGTGGGTCCGGGGGATGTTCTGTTCATGCCCGATTATTTCGGCATCGGGGTCCGGGCTTTGGACAACCTGGACCTGGGGCTCAAGGCCGGTTTTCTGGACATGGACATGGAAGGGACCCAGGACGATTCCACCCGGGCGGCGGCCCGTCTGAATGAGCTGGGCGCGGCCTGCATCATCACCCTGGGCGGCGACGGGACCAACCGGGCCGTGGCCAAGGCCTGCGGCGATACCCCGCTTTTACCCATTTCCACCGGCACCAACAACGTTTTCCCGTCCATGATGGAAAGCACCCTGGCCGGCATCGCCGCCGGTCTGCTGCGAATCCATCCTTCCTACGGTGAAACCTCGGTCCACCGGGCGCCCCGGTTGGAAATCCGGAACGGTTCGGAACTGGTGGACCTGGCCTTGGTGGACGTGGTGACCTCAGCCCCCGGTTTTATCGCCTCGCGAGCCCTTTGGGATGTTTCTTCCAACAAGGAGATTTTTCTGGCCCGTTTCGATGCCGGCCACATTGGTTTTTCTTCGGTGGGCGGGCATTTGGGCCTGGACCCCAAGCCCGGCCAGGGGCTCCATCTGGTGGTCGGGGAGGGCGGCGGCCAGGTTCTGGCGCCCATTGCTCCGGGGTTGATCCGGCGGGTGAACATCCAATCCTTTCGGCTGATCGATCCGGGCCAGGACATTCCCATCCAGCCGGCGCCCGGACTGGCGGCTTTGGACGGGGAACGGGAACTGGTGGTCAAGGCGGGTGACCGCTATCGCATTGGTTTGAGTTTGGAAGGCCCACGGGTGGTGGATGCTTCGGCGACCATTCGGCGAGCCGCGGCCGAGGGATTCTTTGTCAAACCCGTTACACCCTTTTTAAGGTCCTAGGGGGAAGGAGAAGCCGAGATGATGGAGCTGCCGAAGGAGAAACTGCTCTCCATGTACAAGACCATGACCGCCATCCGGGGTTTCGAGGAATCCCTGGCCGAAGCGGTCACGGGCGGAACTCTGCCCGGGTTCGTCCACTTGGGCGTGGGCCAGGAGGCGGTCCACGTAGGCGTGTGCACCGCCTTGAGGGAAACGGACTGGATTTCCAGCACCCACCGGGATCACGGCATGATTCTGGCCCGGGGGGCGGACATCAAGCGGATGCGGGCCGAAATATTCGGCAAGGTCACGGGGTATTGCAAGGGCAAGGGCGGGTCCATGCACCTGGCGGTCTATGACAAACGGGCCACCGGTTGCAACGGCATCCTTGGCCCCAGCCAAACCATCAACAACGGCGTGGCGTTGGCCTTGAAGCGGGAAGGCAAGGGGAACATTTCCGCCGTGGTCTTCGGCGACGGCGCGGCTCATCGGGGCGAATTCCACGAAGCGCTCAATTTCGCCGCCTGCTGGAAACTGCCCGCCCTGGCCATTTGCGTGAACAACCATTACGCCATCAGCGTTTGTTTCGATGACGCCTGCAGCGTGGAAGACATCGCCGCCCGGGCGGCCGGGTACGGCATTCCCGGCCTGGTGGCCGATGGCAACGACGTAATGGCCGTGTACGAAGCGGTTTCGCAAACGGCCAAGGCCATTCGCGAAGGCAAAGGCCCGGCCCTTTTGGAACTGAAAACCTCCCGTTGGCGGGGCCATTTCGAAGGCGACCCCCAGCCGTACCGCACCGCGGAACAGCTCGAGGCCGACAAGAAAAAAGACCCCATCGCCCGCTTCGGCCTTCAACTGATCGCCCAGGGCATCGCCACCGAAGCGGACCTTGCGGCGCTCAAGGCCCAGGCGGATAAGGAACTCCAGGAGGCCATCGAATTCTCGGACAAGAGCGACTACCCCGGCCCCGAGGAGCTTTTCACCGATCTGTTCTACACCGAGAGGAGGGCCGGCTGATGCGCGAGATCACCTATGCCGAAGCGATCCGGGAAGCGCTTCGCCACGAAATGAAACTGGACGACAAGGTCTTCATTTTCGGTGAAGACGTGGGCGCCTTCGGCGGTTGCTTCGGGGTCACCGCCGGATTGTTTCAGGAATTCGGTCCGGAACGGGTCATGGATACGCCCATTTCCGAATCGGCCATCCTGGGCACGGCCCTGGGCGCGGCTCTGATGGGCCTTCGGCCGGTGCCGGAAATCATGTTCGTGGACTTCACCACCGTCTGCTTCGACTATCTGACCAACCAGGCCCCCAAGGTGCGGTACATGTGCGGCGGCCAGGTGGAAAAACTGCCGTTGGTCGTCCGGACCACTTCGGGCGGATGGATCCGCGCGGCCGGCCAGCATTCCCAATCCCTGGAAGGCTGGTTCACTCAGGTCCCGGGTCTCAAGGTGGTCATGCCCGCCACCCCGTACGACGCCAAGGGCCTTTTACTGGCCGCCCTCCGGGACAACAACCCGGTGCTGTTCATCGAGGAAAAAGCGCTGTACGCCACCTCGGGCCCGGTCCCGGAAGGGGAATATCTGGTGCCTCTGGGCCAGGCCGACGTGAAACGCGCCGGCAAGGACATCACCCTCATCACCTACGCCGGCATGCTGGGGCACACCCTGGCCGCGGCCCAAACCCTGGCCAGCGCCGGCATCGACGCCGAAGTCGTGGACCTGAGGACCCTTTCTCCTCTGGATCACGACACCCTGGCGAAATCCGTCCAGAAAACCCACAAGGCCGTGGTGATTCAGGAAGCCTGCGAAATGGGCGGCGTGGCGGCTCAGGTCGTCAAAAGCCTGGTCGATACGTCCTTCGGGTTCCTGGACGCTCCGATTAAAACGGTGGCGGCGCTCAACACGGTCATCCCCTTCAGTCCGCCCCTGGAAGACATCACTCTGCCGTCGGCGGACAAGGTGGTCCAGGCGGCCAAGGCGTTAATGAGCTGAGAGTGCGATCGAACGTGAACAAAAGCATGTAGACCCGCGGCCTTGGGCGGCTGATCCCGCCCGGGGACCTCGGGTAAACGGCTGGGACCGGTAGAGCATGGGGCGGCGGTTCGATCCCGCCTTCGCCCAAAAGCGCCCCAGAAGATTGGAATCCGAACAAGGGAGCGAGAACGTGGCCTTCAAAATCACCATGCCCAAATGGGGCCTGACCATGAAAACGGGCAAGATCACCAAGTGGTTCAAAAACGAAGGGGATCCGGTCCGCAAGGGCGAAGCGTTTTTCGAGGTGGAAACCGAAAAAATCACCAACTCGGTGGAATCCACGGCGGAAGGTCTGGTCTTCCAGATCGTGGTTCCGGCCGGAACCTCCGTGCCGGTGGGAACCGTGGTGGCCGTGGTGGCCGAAGCCGGGGAACAGCCCGAACGCATCCAGGGCCTGGAAGCGGGCGAAGCCGCCGCGCCCGAAAAAGCCAGGGCCAAACCTCAGCCCGAACCGCCCAAGGAAAAAGCCTTTGTCCCGGCCAGCCCGGCCGCCCGCCGGTTGGCCAAGGAACTGGGCGTGGACCTTTCCGTGGTTCCCGCCACCGGGCCGGAAGGCCGGGTGACCGAAGCGGACGTGAAAAAATACCACGAAGAAGGCCCGCCCCCGCCCAAGATCACCCCCTTGGCCGAAGAAATGGCCCGCCAGGCCGGACTGGACATT
>JAGVGV010000286.1 GCA_020056895.1 Deltaproteobacteria bacterium | reverse complement strand
GCCCGAAGCACAAGGGGGTTCGGGCGATCCGGTCTTTCCACGGGCTCAAGTCCGCCCGGTTGGCGATGCAGGCCCGGATCACGCCGGCGTCCTCCAACCGGTTCAGGAGCACGGCGCCCCGCAGAATGGGGCCATCGAAAAACAATTTGCGGCAAATCCCCCGGTCCTCGTCCAGGTAGCGGATTTCTTCAAACCGGTCCGGCCCCGGGTTGGACAGACCCAGGGACGCCACCGCCACGCCCATGAGGTGGGTCACGTTTTCCTGAAACTGCCCCTGGCGGACCGTCGGCCGGCCAGCCATGTTGCAACCCGCCACTTCCCCCTGCCCGCAGGCGTTCAACCATGTGGCGATGACCTCGGAACGACCGGTGAGCGTGTTTTGTCCCTGAGCCACGTCGCCGGCGGCCCAGATATCCGGATCGCTGGTTCTCATTGAGTCATCGACCAGGACGCCCTCCCGGACCCGGAGCCCCGCCTCCCGGGCCATCCCCGTGTTGGGCTCGACGCCCTTACCCACGACGACCAGATCCGCCCTCAGCTTTTCGTTGTAGTTGGTCCGGACCTCTACCCCGGAGCCTTGGCGGGCCACGCTTTTCACCTGGCGTCCGAAAAGCAGGCGGACGCCCCGGGCTTCGATCTTTTTCCGGATCAGGTCCGCGCATTCGGCGTCCATCTGCCGCGAAAGAATCTGGTGGGAGCCGACCACGGCGGTGATGCGGACCTTCCGATCCATGACCGCCTTGATGGTCTGAAGGCTGACCAGTCCGGCGCCGATCACCACCATGTCCCGGACCTTTTCCACGGCGCTCCGGATCTTTTCCGCGTCGGCCATGGTCCTAAGGGTGGTTACCCGATCCTTGGCCTCGGGGTCCACTTCGGCCAGGGGTTTGGCCGATGCGCCCGTGGCGATCAGCAGTCGGCCGTAAGCGATCTCCTTGCGGTGATCCAGCCGGATCACGTGCTTTTCCGGATGAACCGCCACCACCTCGCGGCCCAAAAGGGTTTGAACCCCCATGCGGTCGTAAAAGCCCGGATCCACCAGGAACAGGCCGTCGCGGCCGATTTGTCCGCCGATGAAATAGGTGGTCAGAACCGGGGAATAGGCCACGCACTTTTCCCGGGAGACCAGGATAATCGGCGTTGAATCCCCTGCTTTGCGGATCGCCTTGATCGCGGACAGAGCGGCCGCGCTGTTGCCGATGATGACATGGGGTCCGGTCTTGGACACGGCCGCCGCCCCGCCTTTCGCTGGGCTCACTGGAGCCCCAGTTCCTCGATTTTTTTCCGGGTGGGCACGCCGTCCGGAGTCCAGCCGCGAAGCTGGTAGTATTTGGGCAGCATTTCGCTCAAGTGGACCACCAGCCCCTTGGCCGGGCCTTCGGGCATGGGTTCTTCCAGCATGCGCCGGGGCAGGGTGTCGTCCCGGCCGGTGAGGCCGGCTTTCAGGTTGAACAGGCGTTCCTGATTGAAAATGCGTTCCCCAGTCCGTTTGAAGCCTTCGTACCCGCCCAGGTCCAGGCCCGTGGCGGTCTCGATGAGCTCCCGGGTGTCGTCTTCGTCCAGAGCCAAAAAGAACATGAAGTTGCACATGCCGGTGGAATCGATCATGCAGAAGTAGTTCTGAACGTCCACGGTCAGGGGGGCTTTGTCGTCCCAGCGCAGGGGGTCCACCGGTCCCAGGTTGTGATCCTTGGTCACCCGCCAGTAATTGACGCCGAAGAGGGTGACATCCTGAATCTCGCCCCGGATGTGGCACCCGCCCCGGGAATTGGTGGCGTAGCCCAGCCCCTGACATTGCAGGCCCCGGGGGTCGTAGCTGGCGAATTCGAGCTTTTTGACGCCCATGTGCAGTTCGGGGTGGCCGTACCGGCTGGCCAGACGGTGCGAACCTTCCGCCAGAACGGCCCCAAAACCGCGCTTCAAGCCAATGTCTTCGACCAGCTTGACCAGGGCCTGGGCGTTGCCGAAGCCCAGCGGCTGGCCCACGTCCTTGAGCGGCAGGTATCCTTTTTCATACAGTTCCATGGCGCAGGCGATGGTCGAACCGGTGGATATGGAGTCCAGGCCCATTTCGTTGCACAAAAAATTGGCCTTGGTGACCGCGTTCAGGTCGGTCACGTCGCAACTGGACCCCAACAGGCCAATGGTTTCATATTCCGGGCCGTCCCCCGACCCGGCGTATTCCGGCGCGGTCACCCGGCTGACCCGGCGGCAGGCCACCGGGCAGGCGGGGCAGGCCGTGCCGAAGTACTTGCGGACCGAAAGGTTGGCGGCCAGAAGGTCGGCGGAAAGTTTTTTGGCGTTCTTGTTCACCCCGGTCTGGTAATTCCGGGTGGGCAAGACGCCGCTTTCGTTCGTCAGATCGGTCACGAAGGGCGTGCCGACCTGGTGGAAGTGCTCGGTATGTTCGTTGTCCAGCTTCTTGTACGCCCGGTCGCAGGCGGCCATGAACCCGGCCTTGTCGGCCACTTTCACGCCACGGGAGCCATGGACGGCCACGGCTTTAAGGTTTTTCGAACCCATCACGGCCCCGACTCCGGACCGGCCGGCGGCCCGGCCTTCGTCGCTCATCACGCTGGCGAAGAGCACCTGGTTTTCCCCGCCCGGGCCGATACAGGAAACCTTGGCGTCGGGGTGGGTTTCGGCGATGACGGCCTGGACCGTTTCGGTGGTGCTTTTTCCCCAAAGATGGGCCGCGTCGCGGATTTCGACCCGGTCGTCCTCCACCCACAGGTATACCGGCCGGGCGGACCGGCCTTCGAAGATGAACAGATCGTACCCGGCGTATTTCATGGCCGCGGGAAAGGCTCCGCCGGCGCTGGAATGAGCGATGGTCCCGCTGAGGGGGCTTTTGGTGACCACCATGTACCGGCTGGAACCGGGGGCCCCGGTGCCGGTCAAGGGGCCGGTGACGAACAGGAGCTTGTTTCGGGGGCTCAAGGCCTCGATGGCCGGATCGATCTCGTCGTACAGGTATTTCACGCCCAGGCCGGAGCCGCCGATGAACTTTTCCGCGCTGGGCCGATCCAGTTCTTCGACCGTGATCCGGGACGCGCTCAAATCCACGCGCAACACATTGCCGGTCCACCCGTACCACATGGCGATTAAACCTCCTGGAAGGAGCCCAACAGCTTTTGGGCCACGCTCTTCTTTTTGGATGCCGCCTGGGCATCCACGTCGGCGAACCGGATGGCCCCGGAACGGCACCGCCGGACGCACTGGGGATCGCCGTGGCAAAGGTCGCATTTTTCCGCCAGCCCGTCCCGGACTTCGATGCAGCCGAAGGGGCAGGCCATGGCGCACATCCTGCATCCCACGCACCGATCCTTGGCCACCTTGACCACCGTGGTCCGGCCCAGGTGGTCCTTTTCCACGGATAAGGCGCCCGAGGGGCAGGCCTTGGCGCACCAGGGGTCCTCGCATTGGTAACAGACCACGGGCACGGCCACCGAACGGTCGCTGAAAACGGAGATCCGGATGCGGGACTTTTGCGGATTGAATTCATCGTGGTGGGTGAACGAGCACATCAGTTCGCAATACCCGCACCCCGTGCAGCGATGAATATCGATGGCGATTCCCTTGGGCATTTTTTCCCACCCTCCTTAACCCGGGCGATGGCGGATGGTCAGCCGCCGTAAACCGGAGGAAACAAAACGATCTGGTCCCCCGGATCAAGTTCGGTCTCCAAACCGCCAAGAAAGGCCACGTTGCGGCCGTTGCGAAGGATCGTCACGTCTTGTCTGAGCCGTCCCTGGTCGTCAAAAATCCGGTCCCGACGGTCCTTGGTGTCGCACAGCATATCCAAGAGCTCCCTGAGACCGGGTTTTCCGGTCAAGGTGACCTGGCGTCGTTCCGTTCCGAAAATTTTGGCCAGGCCGGCGTAAAAGGTCACGTCCAGGTTCGCTCCCGCGGCCATGCCGGAACCTCCACGATTTTTAACATCAATCCAACCCCCGGGGTCCCTTCGGCTCGAAGGGATTCAAGGGGTCACGATTCGTTTGACCACGCGGGCCGGGGCCTTTTTCGGCCCGGGGGGCTGGTCGGCCTCCCAGGCTCCGCCCCGAGGCCAATCGTATTCTCTTCGGATGGTCGGGGGACGAATATCAGTGCTCCCGGTCCCGCCATATTCCACCGGGGGCGAACTCCGGCCGGAGGGCTTGGTTTCCGGAAGCCACGGCCCG
>JAGVGV010000072.1 GCA_020056895.1 Deltaproteobacteria bacterium | reverse complement strand
GGCCCCTCCTTTCCAGATTTGCTCATTGTCCCCATTTTGGATATAGTTCAACCGCCCGGACGATGACGAAAGGGAACACCACCCGGGCCGGCCGGAGCCGGATCCGGAAAGGGGAAACCATGACCCGCGTTTTCAAACTGGAAGATTGTTTCAAATCCTACACCTTGGATCAGGACAAGGCCGCCTCGCCCGAAGCCACCGTTCTTCGCGTTCGGAACCGTTTGGCCGAACTGGGCCTGAACGTTCTGGAACGGACCGAACGAGTGGACAACGGCCGGCTGGATATACCGGTGTATGTGAGCGTTTGCGGCCCGGACGCCCTGGACGTGATGCCCACCCGCAAACAGATGGGTAAGGGCGCCACGCCGGCTCAGGCCGAAGCCAGCGCGGTCATGGAAATGGTGGAACGCTTTTCCTTTTTCCATTTCGTGAAAAACGCGCCCTTTGTCCGGGCGCCGTACGATCAGGTTCGGGACCGGGCCATGCCCTTCGATCAGATCGCCGCCGCCGTCCACCACCCCGCGAACGATCTGGATCGGGCCCTCGAAGCCTTTTCCCAACTTGAGCTATCGTGGATCCCGGCCTTTGATCTCGCGTCGGGAAGGTCCGCCTGGGTCCCCTTCGACTGGTTTTATGAAATAAATGAATTCAATGGCCCGGCGGCCGGCAACCGGCTGGAAGAAGCCTTGATCCAGGGCTTAGGCGAAGTGGTCGAACGGCATGTTTCGGCGCTGGTGGCTCGGGGCCGCCTGGTTTTGCCGTCCATCGATCCCGAATCCCTGGCCAGCCCCACCGCCCGGGAACTGGTGGAAAAATTCCGGCGCCAGGGCATCCGATTCTATATCAAGGATTTCACCCTGGGGATGGGGATGCCCACCATTGGCGCCATGGCGTACGATCCGGCCACGTTCCCCGAAAAAAGCGAAATCGTGTATACTGCCGGCACGGCCACGGACCCGGAAAAGGCCGTGATCCGGGCCTTGACGGAAGTGGCTCAATTGGCGGGGGATTTCAATACCCGAGCCAATTTCGTGGCTTCGGGGCTGCCCAAATACACCCATTTGGACCAGGCTGAATACCTGACCCGGCCCGTCGAAACCATCCCGATCACGGCGCTGCCCAACCCCAGCCATGCGAACATACGCGTGGAGGTGGAAACCGTGGTCGCGTCGCTCGCGGCGGCCGGCTTCCCCTCCTGGGTGGTGGATGTCACCCATCCGGGCCTGGGCGTACCGGCGGTGTATACCCTTATGCCCGGCGCCCATTTCCGTGAACGGGCCCGTGGGGCCAGCGTCCCCTTTTTCGCCGCCAAAATCGTGGCCAAAAGCCAGGACGATCCCGCCCGGGTGGCCGGCGGCCTGGCCCGCCTGGGCCGGCTGTATCCCAACGCCTACTACCTTCGGTTCCACCAGGCGGTGGCGCTCATTGAAATGGAACGGCCGGCCGAAGCCGCCGGGCTCCTGGAAGAGGCGCTCAAAGGCAATCCTCCGGCCGAAGACCAAGCCGGGATTCTGACCTACCTGGGCCTGGCCCGGAAGGATCTGGAAGACTATTCCGGCGCCGTGGAAGCGCTCCAGGCCTCGGCGGACATCGATCCGGAACGCCGCGACACCTTTAATCTTTTAGGCTTTTGCCATTTCAAGACCAAGCGGCACGAACAGGCCATCCAGGCCTTCGAACAGGTGCTTCGGCTGGACCCCGGTTCGGGCATCGACTACGCCAACATTGGCGCCAATTACAAGGCTCTGGGCCAACGGGACCAAGCGGCGGCCTATTTCAAGACGGCGCTGGAAATCGATCCGTCTCTCACCTGGGTTTGGGATGCTCTGGACAGCCTGACCTAATCGCCTGGGTGGAGAGCCGGCTGACCGCGGATCGATGATATAATGGAATGAGACGAACCCGTTACCCTGTGGGAACGGGAAACGTTCCACCGAGGAAGCCCCGATGGCCAAACCGTCCGGCGCGGATGATCTGCCCTGGATATTGAGGTTGCTCCGAAGGATTTTGCTGGGCCCAAGTCCAAAGCCATCGCCGGCCGCCCAACAATCTCCACCCGCCGCCAAGGGCGCCGGCCCCGGTCTTCCCGCGGCCAAGGCATCCGTCCCCCCGCATTCTCCGGCGGCTCAGCTTAAACCAACCCGGGCGGCGGCTTCGGCCTCGAAGAACGGCCCGGCCTTGGAACCCCGGACCGAATCCGATCCGCCGATCCGGGACCGGACCGCGTACTTAGGTGAAATACGCAGGGATTTGCTCAGGAAAATGGGTCTGCCGCCCGACACTCCCCCGGACCAGGTGATGAGACGATTGGGCGGACCTCAGCGGCGCATGGTTCCGGGCAAGGCTTCGATCCTCGGGAATGCCTCGGCGCCCTCTTCCTCCCCCAAAACGGCCGCCGCCGCCCGGTTGGAACTGCTAAGAACCACCCGAGCCCGCCTGCTGGGGAACCTGCGGCTGCCCGATCGGGTCAAACCGTCCCAGGTTCAGGTTCTTCTGGGCCTTCGCCGAGCGCTGGACCGGCTCCAATCCACGGCCCTTGTCCTGGAACAACGGCGGAAAAAGAAGAAATAAATAGCCGGCCGCTCGGACCGTTTTCGTACGGACGCATACCACGTCATTATCCAGAAAAAGGCATGGTCGTGGCGGTGGCTGCATCACCCCAACAACCTTTACAAAAATATTTTCAAACTCAACCGACCCTAACCCGTTGAACCGTTGCCCCGGCCGTTTCAGCCCGCCCGCTGAACACTGACGGCGCAGACCTTGAATTCCGGAATTTTCGCGATGGGGTCCCGGGCCGGGTTGGTCAGCCGGTTAACGATGGCCTCGACGTAGTGGAAGGGGACGAACACGGTTTTGGGCGGCACTCGTTCCGTGACCAGAGCCTGAGCCGTGATCCGGCCCCGACGGGAAGCCAGGTTCAGATCGTCTCCGGTTCGGACGCCCAGGTCCGCCGCGTCCCTTGGATGGATTTCCACCTCGCACCGGGGCGCCATATAGTCCAGCCCTTCGCACCGCCGGGTCATGGTTCCGGTGTGATACTGGTACAGCACCCGGCCCGTGGTCAGGAGAAAGGGATA
The DNA here is from genome assembly GCA_020056895.1 of Deltaproteobacteria bacterium. Lineage (GTDB taxonomy): Bacteria > Desulfobacterota > Desulfarculia > Adiutricales > JAGVGV01 > JAGVGV01. The sequence goes on along the minus strand of JAGVGV010000072.1, from coordinate 4,867 downwards.
CCGGGCCGATGGCGCTTCGTCCGGCTCCCGGTGGCCCACGGCCGAAAACAGGCCCAGCCCCCGGCTGAACCGGCCGATGTGCAGGATCGGCGTTCCGGGATGGGTCGCGTTCGGGCAGGGCCACTGGAGCCCTTCCTTTTCCAGCCGATCGTACCGGATACCGCCGTACGACGGTGTGAGCCCGGAAATTTCGTCCATCACCGCCGAAGCCGTCCGGGCTTCCTGCCGGATGCCGAACCGATCCAGAAGGTCCAGCAGAATCTCCAGGTCCGGCCGGGCCGAACCGGGCGCGTCCACGGCTTTGCGAACTCGGGAAACCCTTCGTTCGGTATTGGTGAACGTGCCGTCTTTTTCGGCCCAACAGGCCGCCGGGAGCACCACGTGGGCCAATTCGGCGGTTTCGGTCAGGAAAACATCCTGAACAACCAGGAATTCGGCATGCCGGAGGGCCGCTTCCGCGTGGGAGGCGTCCGCGTCGGACAAGAGGGGGTTTTCGCCCAGGATGAACAGGCCTTTCAATTGGCCGTCGTGGAGCCGGTCCATCATTTCCGTGGCGGTCAGGCCCACCTCGGGGGAAAGCGGCGCGCCCCAGGCCGCCTGGAACCGTTCCCGCGTTTGGCCGTCGTTCACCCGCTGGTATCCGGGGAATACGTTGGGCAGGCCGCCCATATCGCAGGCGCCCTGAACGTTGTTTTGGCCTCGAAGGGGATTGATCCCGGTTCCGGGACGGCCCACGTTGCCGGTGGCCATGGCCAGGTTGGCCAAGGCTTTCACGTTGTCCGTACCATGGGTGTGCTGGGTGATGCCCATGGCATAGAGAATGGCCGCCCGGTTCGCGCCGGCATAAAGCCGGGCGGCCCGGATCATATCCGCGGCCGGGATCCCGGTGATCTCTTCCACTTTTTCGGGCGGATAATCCGCCGCCAATGCCCGAACCGCGTCGAAATTTTCGGTCCGTTCGCGGATAAAAGCGTCATCGAACAGCTTTTCGGCGATAATCACGTTCAGAAGACCGTTGATCCAGGCCAGGTCCGTCCCGAGCCGGGGCCTCAGCCAGATCTCGGCGAACCGGCACAGATCGATCCTCCGGGGGTCCACCACGATCAGCCGGGTGGTCCCCCGGCGAACGCCTCGTTTCACCACGGAAGACAAAACGGGATGGTTTTCGGTGGTGTTGGTGCCCGTGGCCAGAACCACGTCCGCGCTTGCCAGATCGGCGATCGAATTGGTCATGGCGCCGGAACCGAAAGCAGTGGCCAGACCGGCCACCGTGGAGCTGTGTCAGAGCCGGGCGCAATGATCGATGTGGTTGGCGCCGAACCCCGCCCGCACCAGCTTTTGCATCAGATAGTTCTCTTCGTTGGTCGCCCGGGCCGATGTCAATCCGGCCAGGCTGTCCGGACCGTGGGCCTGGCGGATTTCCCGGAACCGCCGAGTCACCAGGTCCAGGGCTTCGTCCCATCCGGCTTCCCGGAAATCGCCGTTTTCCCGAATGAGCGGTTTGGTAAGCCGCTCTGGAGAATGGATAAAATCGTACCCGAACCGGCCTTTCACGCACAAGCTGCCGTGGTTGGGTTCGGATTGTGCGTCCCCCGTGACCTTGACCACCCGGCCGTTGCGAACGTGGAGAAACATCTGGCACCCCACGCCGCAATACGCGCAGGTGGTTTTCACCTTTTGCATTTCCCAAGGCCGACCCCGGCCCTTGGCTTGTTTCTCCACCAGGGCGCCCACGGGGCAAGCCTGAAGACACTCGCCGCAAAACACGCAGTCCGATTGTTCATACGGCTGGTCGCCCTTGGTCACGATCTTGGATCGAGCCCCCCGGAATCCATGGCTGATGGCCTCGTTCACCTGGACTTCGTTGCACGCCTGAACGCACCGGCCGCAGAGCACGCAGCGGCTGAAATCGCGGATAATCATGGGATTGGCGGCTTCGGTGGGGTAATGGGATTCCGGCCGGGCGAACCGGACGGTTTCCACCCGGTATTCGTACGCCAGGGACTGGAGTACGCAGTCGCCGTTGGCTTCGCAGGTCACGCAGTCGTGGCGGCCCATGCTCAACAGGAGTTCAATGTTCAGGCGACGGGACTGGATCACCTTTTCCGTGCGCGTCCAAACCTCCATGCCCGGAGCCGCCGGAATGGTGCACGAAGCCACCAGGGACCGGGCCCCCTTGATTTCGACCACGCAGACCCGGCAGGCGCCCGTGGCCGCGCAGCCATCCAGGTGGCACAGTGAAGGAATCGGCGCCCCGTGGTCCCGAGCCACCTGAAGGACGGTTTGGCCCGCCTGGAACGACACCTTGTTTCCATCCAGCGTCAATACATTCGTCGGTTCGGCCATAGCTCCACCCGCCTCCCGATTACAATGCGAAAGATTAACGAATATCATCTCCCGGCCGGCGGATTTCGTCAAGCACCCTCCTCGGGAGAGCGTGATTGTCCGCGCAAATTCCTTTATAAATGCCAATCTCGTTTTTACGAGGTTTTTATGTGCAATTATTTTACTTTTTAGGAAAAATCCCGTCGCCCAACGCGGGCGGATGTCGCCCCTTTTCGGATGAGCGATAGAGACCTCCAAAATGTGGGACTCTTATATGACGGGACTCCAAGGGATTGTGGGGGAGCCCGATTGGTGAAAGATCATTAATTGTTGAAATATATCTTTAATTTATATATAATAAGGTATCGCTCCGGGTTCGCTCCCGGGCGGGTTCCTAGCGGTACGGCCCGGAGTTGACCCTCTTCGCGGCCTTGTTCAGGGAGGAAGGGATATGCCAACGACCCCAAACCCGGTCCGAAACTTTTTCGCTTGGGCCTTGCTGGCGGGTTGTTTTTTCGTTTTGTTCGTTTCGGGCTGTGGAACGTCCGTTTTACGGAAGCCGGAAGTCCAAACCCCATCATCGGCGTTCGGGTCCAAAGTGGCGGCCACGGCCAAAAAACAGATCGGCACGCCGTACCGGTATGGCGGCAAAGCGCCCGGAGGTTTTGATTGCAGCGGGCTGACCTATTATTGCTTTAAAAAAAACGGAGTCAAACTGCCTCGGAGCGCCAAAGAGCAAATGAAGGTGGGGCGCTCGGTCCGTTTGAAGGATATTCGACCCGGGGATCTGGTTTTTTTTCGTACCGGTCAGGCCAATGATTGGCATGTGGGTATTTTCGCGGGCAAAGGCCGATTCATCCACGCCCCTCGGAGCGGACGGAAGGTGGAAGCTCAGCGGATGGATATGGACTACTACCGCCGGCGATTCGTTACGGCTCGCCGGGTAACCGGTTGACGCGGCCCCAGGCAAGAAAAAATTGGTTCTTCGCGGTTTGGTGTGGGTAACTGGGGGCCGGGAGAAGACCAGAAGTGAAAAAAAAAAGAAACTCGTTGTCGGTTACATCCATAACAATTTGATATAATACAGCATTTTGTGGATAGGGCATAGCGGTCGCCCCTTTTTTTCTCTTTCACTTCTACTATTCACCCATTCAAAACAGCGAAGAGCCAAAAAATTGGAGGAATTACGGGTGCCACGAACGTTTTGATGCCTGATCGTTTTTTCCTTTTTCATAACCAACTGGGTCCCTGGTGTATGGAAGTGCATTCTCCGAATCCACACTCAAAACTCCGGACCCAACATTGCGGATCGGGCCTCAAAAAAACATGCTCCAACCAGGTGAATATCCGTCTTTGGCAAGATACTTTTTTTTCGGTTACCGGTTTTTGGAATTTCATCTTGACAGTTTCCTGTTGACCGATTATCAGTACGCCACTTCAGGGGAGCGGTCCTTGGCCGGGAAAAAACAATTCGCGAAGGCGAAATCCACCCCAGCGGCGGTCTTTGGGATCGGCCGATCCAGGCGGGCGGGCCTTGCCGAAGAACTCCATGTTCTCCCCTACGGTAAAAAAAACGAAAACGATTCCGAAAAAGGTGAAGACATGCCCAGGAAAAAAGTGGTGGATCTCCAGAAACTGGTTCAGGCGGTCCAGTCCGGTATCCATTCCAAACAGATCATGGCCGATTTCGAGCTCAAAACCAAGGCCCAGCTCAAAGCCCTGTACGTGGACGGTTTGATGGCCGCCGGACAGATTCCCCCTTTGGAATCCGGCCGGGGCGGCGGCGCCGAAGCGGGGGTCGAAACCGGAGCCAAAAAGGCTATCCGGGTGAACAAGCGGGGCAGCCTGGTGGTTCCGCGTGAACTGATCGACGTGTTGGGCTTCAGCGTGGGCGACATTTTTTCGGTGCGCAAATCCGCGGCCGGAGTCAGCCTCAAGAAGGTGAAGTAACCGGAAGTCGATCAACCTCGGCCGGTCGTTCGCCCCAAAACGGTCGGACTTCCGGCGGATTCGCCATGCCCTTTCGTCCGCTCATCGGCCTGACCTGTTACACCCGGAGTGGTCCGGATTGGACCCAGATGGCCCCGGGCTTGTACCAGGATTTCGTGTTCCGCAACTACCCCAGGAGCGTCTTCCAGGCCGGCGGCCAGCCGGTTCTGATTCCCGTGGCCCCGGACCCGGAAGCCGCTTTGGATGTGTTGGACCGCCTGGACGCCCTGGTCCTGACCGGCGGGCCGGACGTGGCGCCACATCTGTACGGCCGAACGCCCTTACCTGGGCTGGAAACCATGGACCTGGAACGGGACCACATGGAATGGGCTCTGGCCCGTTCCGCGTGGGACCGGGAACTGCCCACGCTGGGCATCTGCCGAGGCGTGCAGCTCATGAACGTGGTTCACGGCGGGGACCTATACCAGGACATCGGCCATGAAGCACCTGAAGCCGGACTTCATGCCGTGATGGCCCCCAAGTCCGTGGTCACCCACCCCGTGGTCGCCGCCGCCGGAACGAGGCTCGCCCGGATCGTGGGGGAAGGCCGGAT
>JAGVGV010000202.1 GCA_020056895.1 Deltaproteobacteria bacterium | reverse complement strand
TGGCCGCCACGCCGGTGTTCAACCGCAACCAGACCCCGAACATCGTGACCTATTCCAACGCCAACACCATCACGGAACAGGGTTTCGACAACATCGTACGGCTGACGTACACCACCAAAAGTATCGCCCAATACATGTCCGGCCAGATCAAGGACCAGTTAAAGTTCAAAACCGCGGCCGTGATCAGCGAGAACCAGGACTATGGCCAGCAATTGCTCAAATGGTTCAAAGCCCAGACGCAGGAAGCCGGCCTGACCATTTCCTCGGAAAGCGTCATCACTCCGGGCCAGGACGTGGATTTCAAAGCCGTTCTGCTCAAGGCCAAGGACCTCAAGCCCGAGATCATGGTTCTGTTCGTGACCTATAATGAAGCCGGGCTGATCGTCAAACAAATCCGGGAGCTGGGTTGGGATATTCCCGTGTATTGCCCGGACGCCATGACCGAACCCAAGTTTTTCGAGCTGGCCGGCAAGCTGGACAACGTGTATCTGCAGGTTTCGCCCAATGTGGACGTCAACCGCCCGGCGGCCAAAGCTCTGAAGGATCAATGGAACAAAAAGAACGAAGGGTTTCCGCCTCTGGCGGCCATTTACGGGTACGACGCGGTCAAGCTCGCGGCCAAAATCATCGAAGCGGGCGGCGTGGACCGGGAATCCTTCATCAAGAACATGAAAAAAGTGCAGATGGAAGGCGTGGCCAATCCATTGTATGCCTTTGACGAATTCGGCGACGGGAAATCCCCCAATTTCGCCACGGTTCCGGCCGCCGATTACGCCAAGGAAAACTTCAAATAGGAATGGGATAATAACCGTACGGGGTAGGCGGACCGAACCCGTACAATGACGACCGTCCTGTTTGACGTCCTATCAGTGGGAAACCCATCGGAAACCGTCCCCCCGGGGGGCGGTTTCCGAAACGTTGCTACTCAGATTCCCAAACTCCGGCTTGGGAACCTGACCGCCTTTCATCCGATATAGCTTCCTTATCTAATTTTTTTCCACAGTGAAAATAAAACAGGCAAACATTGGGTAAACCGGGGCGGTAATCCTGGAAGTATGAGTGACTCCCAGGAGACAGGCCACAATAAATAAGGACATCCCGTCTGTCCCTGTCGTTTTATCAGGCTTCCTCATCTAGGCATTGGCGGCGGGCAAGAATCGACCCAACGGGGCTGGACGTCGCCCCTTCGGAAAACGCGCGGACGCCTTCCGAACCATGGTCTGCCCGGCGTCTGGGCGGCGCCGGCCCCACAGCGATTTAGGGAAACGGCTTAAAATTTACTGAATTGCCAAGTGGTTATAGATATTTTTCCACTTCGGCTCCGCCTATTTGAAAGCCAGCGACAATTCCATTGACAGGGGCTGGTTGGCTCTGTAAACTAAAAAACCAAATTGGTTTCTTGGTTGACAAACCGCCAAGGAACCCGCCCAGCCCAACCGGGGAAGCCCCAGGGCGTTCCAAACAAAAAGGAGGTTTTTGCATGAAAGAATGGAAGATCAAGGTCCTGTATCTCGGCCGGATCACCGCCCCCATTTCGCTGCTCTGGCCCGCCGGCATGCCGCCCCTTCAGGAAGACCTGTCTCTCGACGCCCCATACCTGGGGTTCCTGCTGCAGGACGGAACAAGGAACATTCTGGTGGATACCGGCATTTCGGAAAAATTCTTCATCGACGGCAAGGCCTGGGGAGCCTTGCCGGCCGAGGGCGGCCGGGATTTTTTGATCCAAGCCTTGGCCAGGGAAGGCCTGAAACCGGAAGATATCGACTGTCTGGTCTACACGCACCTGCACAACGATCACGCCGCCAACTGCGAACTTTTCTCCAACGCCACACTGATTTTTCAGAAGGATGAATGGGCCAATCTCCTGTCACCTCTGCCGGTTCAGCAAATCAGGCGAGACTACGATCCGGACGTGATCGGGGAAATCCAGCGGATGAAGCGCCTGGCTATAGACGGGGACTTTGAACTAACCGAGGGCGTCAGACTCCTGAAAACCCCGGGCCACACCCTGGGCGGCCAGTCCATCGCCGTAAACACGCGAAAGGGCGTGGTGGTTCTTATTGGGGACTTGTGCCTGGTCAATTTCATGGCCTTCCCCGGGACCACGGAAATAGTGGACATGCAAGGCAAATCCCATCCTCTTCCGCCCGCTCCGCCCATCTTCGGGCCGGCCGTTCCGCATGGCCTGATCTATAACGCATACGCTTTTTACGACAGCGTTCAAAAAGTCAAGGCCGCCGCTTCCAAGAACGCTCCGGGTTACATCATTCCCGGGCACGAACCTTCCCTGGTGGTTACGGGAATCTGAAAAGGAGGGGAAAGACATGATCCTCAGAAAAATCGGGGATGTTGAAAAGCTGGATGTGAGCAAGCCTTTCGGCCTGCCGGATAACATGATCGTCATCCAATGGATTTTCAGCAACGAAATCGGAGACGAAAAGTACCATCACCAACATGCCGTCAGGAAATACACTTTGCAGCCCGGATTGCCTCTGGAACTCATCCCGTTCCATAATCACAAATATGTCCAGAGTCCGTACATCCTGTCCGGCCGGATGGTTTTCGAGAACGGCCAAGGGGAAAAAATCGAGGCCGGCTCTGGCGACACGGTGATCTTTTTCGAAAACGAACCTCATCGCGGCACGGTTCTGGGCAACGAACCGGTGGAATTGCTCTGCATCATCGATTGCCCGGGCGCTGGAAACGACTGCATCCCTGATCTTCCCTCCGGGATCCGGGCCGCCGCCGGTCAGTGCGGCTGAGTTGGTTGGCTTGACCCGAATGTTGGAGCCGGCTTCTATTTCGGCGTCGAACCGCGGGCCGCGGCGCGAGCTTTCCCGAATTTCCGCCTTGATGTATCCAGGGATGCCCCTCGGCTGAAATTCGGTCCAACCTCGTGATTCATTGTGCATTTCGTCGCCTGGTAACAAACCTAACCGCCCGTATCGGGTTTACCGGCCGGGAGCGGCGGGGCGGCCGCTCTCCGGCAGCCCGTTATTCTGTTGAAGAAGGAGGAGACGACTCATGGCTTATAAACAGTTTTTGCCGCAGGTCAATCTGAATTTCCAGATGAACCGGGTGCTGACCCATGGCAACCTGGCCTGCCGGGAGGAGGAACTCTGGGAGATCGCGCCGAAGCTGATCACGTTCCATCCCGAAAACTGGTTCAAGGAGTGGAACAACCTGGCCCGGCGCGCGGAATCGGAAGAACGCCTCATGCACGCCGCCTACTACCACCGGATGTCCGAATTCTTTCTGCCGGACGGCTTCCCGGAAAAAAAGGCCGCCTATGAAGCATTTCGGCGGTTCTTTTATCAGGCCGTGGAGTCGACCGCCTTCGAGCATTTTGAAGTCCCGTACCAGGATGGGACTCTGCCGGCCATGCGCATAAAAGCCCTGGGCCGGGAAAGGGGCCTGGTGGTTCTTCACGGGGGGTTCGATTCCTTTATCGAAGAGTTTTATCTTCAGGTCCGGACGATTCCGGAAAACGGTTATACGCTGATCGTTTTTGAAGGTCCGGGCCAGGGCCGGCCGCTCCGGAGCGGCATGAAAATGACCCATGAATGGGAAAAGCCGGTTTCCGCGGTGCTCGATTATTTCAATCTGGACCAGATCGCCTTGGTGGGCGTAAGTCTAGGCGGCTTTCTGGCGCCAAGAGCCGCCGCGTTTGAACCGCGTATCGCCCAGGTCGCGGCTTATGATATCTGCTACGATGCTTTCGAATGTTTCACTCATAATATTGGGGCGGAGTTTCGTGAAAAGTTCCGGGAAATGGTTCTTTCTGAAAAAAGGGACGAGATCAACGCCTTGCTTGAAGCCGTGCGGAAAAGCGATGACATGATCGACTGGATCATCACTCATGGCATGTATATCACCGGCGCGGCCGATCCGTTTGACTACTTCCATTACTGGACCCATTTCACCACCAGGGAGGCGTCCCATCGGATCACGCAGGACGTGCTGCTCCTGGCCGGGGAAAAAGACCATTTTATCCCTGTGGAACAGCTTGTCCGGCAACGGGAAGCCCTGGTCAACGCCCGGTCGGTCAGAAGCCGGCTCTTTACCACCGCCGAGGGCGGAGAGCAGCACTGCCAGGTTGGTCGGCTGGATCTGGCTCTGAAC
>JAGVGV010000160.1 GCA_020056895.1 Deltaproteobacteria bacterium | reverse complement strand
TTCCGATCTCCCCCCAACCGTTGGTCGTCAATGTACTCCGGCGGGTTCCGGAGAACAACCCCTTCCACCCCCGGACAACCGGAGGCCGATCGCCTCATGGCCCCGCCCGGCCATACCCTTCGATGTATCCCTGGCGGAATCCCTGTTGAAAAGGCCGGCTTTTGTCCTTCAAAAAAAAACGGTACCGGCCGGGAAGCTCGGAATCGGCCGGCCGGTTTTCCTTCTCATCGGCCTGGGCCTGCCTTTGGCCCGCTTCCCATCCCAAAGCCCGGCCTTCTTCAAATAGAACGTCCGAGGAAGCCGGGCGGGGTGGTTTTTGCAATAATTCCAAGCCAACGAACAGGACCAAGGCCAGTCCCAGGGCGGCCATCAGCGCGATCACCAACGTTCCGGGTACGCCCACCACCCGGTGGCCGCACAAAGGACATACGTCCGCCAGGCCCGGAATGGTTTCCCGGCAATACCGGCAAATTTTTTCGGGCCGGGTGGTCCGGTGGATTTTTTCCCTTAAATAATCCACCCACGAGAAGATGGGAGGGCGGGGCGCTTCGGGCGGACGTTTAGGATTCACGGCCGATCATCCCGGCCGGAAACGATTCCCCAAAAGCAGGGGCCTTCAAAAGGCTTGGACGCAAACCGGGTGATGGCCTGGCCTCGGTCGCGAACAAGGAACCCGGTCTGGATTTCTTCCTTCATGGCCGCCGGACCCGAAAGAAACCGGCATTGGTAGGGCAACGGGTCCGAGTCGGCGCCCAGATCGGCCGAACACGCACGGACCGCCATGGTTTCGCCATCCGGAGCCACCGCCCGAAGCTGGAAATCCAGCCGGCCATCGTGGATCGCCGGGTTTTCCATTTCGATATGAAAGGCTTCGGGAGTGCCGCTCCAAACATACCCCTTCAACCGACCCCGGTCACGGATCAAGAGCACTCGGGGCGTGTACTGAGTGATTTCGTCTTCGATGCGGTTATATAGATAGTAGCGTCCGGCCAGGTCCGGGAGACCCGTGAGGCTGGTGGGTTCCTGGCCTAATGCCTGGGAGGCCCAGAAGAGAAAGACCGCGGCCGCGATCCGGGTTCCATGCCGGCGAAGAAGCCCGATTCGCTTCAGTACAGGAGACATCCGCCGCCCGGGCCGGTTCCCCAAGACGGCCATTCAGGGGCAGGACCGGTCGTTGACCACGGCCTTGGCCAGAACCCAGTCGTACTGCACTTTGGCCGCCCCTTTCCCGCACGTTACTTCGGCCCGGAACCCCGTTCCTTTGGGCATGGGAAAAAGAACGGCTTCTTTTACTTCGGAACAACCGCCGCAATGGTTCAGGATTTCGGTCAGCACCTGGGCTTCGGGGTCGCCGGGTTTGACCAGATACGGCCGGTGGGCGGCGGTCATCCGGGTATGCCCGGCCATCCGGTTTTGAATGGCCTCCATGGTGGGGATGAATCCCGGCGAGTACGGGTGCGCCAGTTCCTGGGGCGTGGCCCGAACTCGGTACCAGGCGGCGTACGCGGTGAAGGCGATCACGAACAAAACGGCCACCACCCACAAGAGATGCTTGGGTTCCAGGCCGGTGTCGGCCAACAGACGGGGGGCTTCGATATCGGGATCGATCTCCCAGGGCGCCGGTTCCAGGCCGCCCATGGCCGTGGGCAATCCTTTGGCTGGGGGCGGTTTGGGGCCTCCGGACGGGATTTTTTCCGGTGAAGAGCCGGCGGCTTGGGCAAGGGGGCCGCGAAAGGCCGTACCGGGAAGAGCCATGGCGCCAGGGGGGAGGGTGTCCAGCCGGTACACATGGGTTGCTTCCGAGTCCGGGATGGATACCGGCGGCGAAGTACGCTCCGCGGGAACCCCGGGGATCGGTCCGGCCGGTTCCACCGGAGCGGGTCCGGGATTGGAAGGGGATGGGGCGTCGGAGCCGGAGTCCAGCCGCGCCTGGGCCTCGGCGTTGATGAACAGCCGCTGGTGGCAATGGGGACAGGTGGCGTGGGCGCCTTTTTTGGGAATCTTCGTGGGATCGATCCCCAAGGCGGTATCGCACCCCGGACAATGGATTTTCACGCCTCACCTCCCCAAGGTTTCGGCCGGCCGGTCGTTGACGCCGGGTCCGCCTCCCGGGCTGACGGTTCGGGTTGGACCCCATTTTCCTTCAGGAGTTGGACAGGCGAAAAAACATCCCGGCGCCTTTTTTTCTCCTTTTCGCCCAGGTCCACCCGAATCGAGACCCCTTGCCACGTCGTATACACCCGGGTGATACGTCCCTTGTGCGGGCCGGCGAGAATCTGAACCACGTCCCCTTCCCGAAAAGGTCCGCCGTTCTCGATGCCTTGCCGGCGGTATAACGGACCTAAAACCATCGTGGCGGTCCCTATTGAAACCAACCAACCGACCAGAAGCGCTCCAAGAACAATGCTGAGCCAGGGGGAGGATGCGCCGCCTTGCCCCCAGAGATCGGCGGTCGGCGGAGCTACCCACAGCCCCAATGAAACCGCTATGAAGCAGAAAAAAGCCTGCCACAGCCGAATCGGCCATTGCGCGGCGAAAAATACCTGCTTGGCTGATGGTGTCGTCCCAAGGTGCGCCGTCATTCTTACCCCTGATGCAAGGGAATGTATCCCCGGATGGGGATCCGGTCAAGGGGGATGAAGCCCCCTTGGACCAAAGCCGATGAGGCGGAGTCCAGGCGCCAAAGCCGGCGGGTCCGGGCCTCCATTCATCTCGATTCGGGTGGTTTCAAGCGGGGGCCCAGAAGCACCGCTTGGGCGACACCACCGCCCCTTCCTTTTTCAAATCCTGGATGATCTTGGAAATTTCCTTGCTGTCCAGACCCAGTTGTTCGGCCAGATCGCCGGGCCGGACGGGTTTGCCCGCCTTTTTCATGGCGTCCAGTACTTTTTGGGCGTTCGCGTTCATAAGCCTTCTCCTTTCAGGGGGTAGGGGGGTCCGCGAGAAACGACCGGACCAGGTTCAAACCGCTGAAATGGCCGCCGGTGTAATACCGCATGGCCATTTCGCGGCCGAAAAGCCTGTTTCGGATGTCTTTGATATTCATCCCGGCTTGGGCCAACTCACGAACCCGGCCGCCGGTTTCTTCAAGATACCGGATTTTTTCCGCCAGGTCGGCTTCCGGGTTGGAACGGATCGACCCGCTGGCGGTAAAGAGCAGCTTGGGGCCGAGAATCAACAAACGCTTCAGGGAATCAATGATCTGGCCGATCCGATAATCGGAACGCAGGGTTCGATCACGGCCGCCAACGAAGATGTCGCCGGAAAACAGCCAGCCTTTTTGAGGTTCGAACAGAGCCATGTGGTCCGGACTGTGGCCGGGGGTGGGGATGACCTGGAAAACATGGTTGGGAGTCGCGATCTCATCGGGTATGGGCCGGCCCAGGGAGGGTTCCGGGCGCCCCCATAAAGCCCGTTGATACCACCGGAGGGCCAGGGAGGACCGGGGGGCGGCCAGCACCGGAAGGGCCAGGGGGTGGGCCAGGATGGGGATGCCCCGTTCCCGGGCTAATACGCCATTGGCGCCGATATGGTCTTCGTGGGAATGAGTGTTGACGATCTGGCGGACCGTTTGGTGTTTCAACGCTTCGGTAAGCTCGCCGGCCGTATAAGCGCACCCGGTATCGATCAGCAGGCCGTCCACCAGGTACGCGGCCGTCCAGTAAACGCCCTTGCCCCAAAGGTTTCGAGCCATGCGGAACTGGCGGATCGGCCCATGGTCCAGTACGCGGATCACGTGAAAACACTCCAAAAACGCGAAACCCACCCCGCGGCCGAGGTGGAAAAGATTCGTCCCGAAAGCCCGTCCCCACCAGGGAGGGCCGCCTGGGTACGCATCATTGCCATATCACCGGACCGCCGGCAAGCCTTTTTATGTGGATTTTAGGTAGTTTCGGGGGTTTACAAGGGGGCATGAATTTGGATAAAATAAGAGCTTCGGAGCCTTGCCCGCTTCCGACGACGTTTGGCCTCCATTTTTGGAGAACCGAACGCCGGGGTTGGCGGCATGGAAGGAGCCACGACCGGGTATGACCGACGAAAAAGATTTTACACCGCTCCCGCCGATTACCCGCCTGAAGTTCAAGGCCGGCGAGCAGGTGGCCAAGGAGGGTGATTATGGCATTGCCGTATATAAAATTCGGCGAGGCACCCTCGAAGTTTTTAGTAATCAAGGCGGAGAAGAGATCGTTTTCGAACGCCTGCCCGCCGGCCGAACGGTGGGCGAAGAGAATTTCGTTTACCAGGGCCTGATTCCTAACCCCGCTTCGCTCCGGGCCGTGGTTCCGACCGAACTGGAAGTTTGGCACGTGGCCCGGCTGAGGCGCGAATTCGATGCGTTGCCCCCGTTTTTACGCTTTTTTCTGGAACAGCCCCTGAACCGTTTGGTGCGGACCAGGAATTTGCTCGCGGAACAGGAAGCCCGGGGCCGCCGGCCGGCCGGTACTCGGGCCAATGGAACCCCAAAGGTTTCCGAAGTCCTTCCTTCCGAGCTTTCGGGGCCCGCCGGAGCCGATTCCCGGGTCATCGACCTGACGTCCACGGTGGTTTTCCCCGTGTGGACGGCCGGTATGCCCATTCCCGAAGGGCCGAAAACCAAGGCCCCGCCCGCGTTCGGAACGGGGAAAGCGGCCGCCGGCGCTTCACCCGCCTCGACCACGGCTCCAGCCCCGACTCCGACTCCGACCCCGACACCCACGTCGCCGCCTCCAACGGTTTCGCCTCCACCCACCACCCTGTCGGCCGAAGAACCCGCCACGGAAGAGGAACGGGAGCGCTGGGCGGCTCAGAAACGCAGGTTCTACCGCAAAGACGTGGAAATGGACATCGAGTACCGGCCGGTGGGCGGACCCAACATTGTTCTTCGAGGCCGGCTTATGGACATCAGCCGGGGCGGCCTGGGGCTGGAAATCACCAGCGCCAACTTAAGGCAGCTCGAACACAAGGCCGGGGACCGGTTCGAATTCGATTTCGTTTTGCCGGAATACGGTGAAATCCGGCTCGCGGCCCAGGTG
>JAGVGV010000621.1 GCA_020056895.1 Deltaproteobacteria bacterium | reverse complement strand
CCTGGGCTGCCCCAAAAACCTGGTGGACAGCGAAATTCTGTTGGGCCTTTTGACTCAGAGGGGGGCTCAGGTGGTGGAGGATCCCGCCCAGGCCCGGACCATCCTCGTGAACACCTGCGCGTTTCTCGAATCCGCTGTTCGCGAAGCCCTGGACGCCATTTTCGAGCTGGCCGAACATAAAAAAACGGGAATAACCCGGACTCTGGCCGTGTTTGGCTGCCTGCCCGAGCGGTATCGCGGGGAACTGGCCGGCCTCTTGCCCGAGGTGGACCTGATTTGGGGGGCCGGGGTTCCGGACCAAATGATCGACCGTCTGCCCGGGTTCGGCCGAGCCGAAAGCCTCGACCCCGCCGACTGGCCCGAACCGGGCTTCGCGCCTGAAACGCCTCAACCACGTCTTCGGTCCGCGCCCTTTTACCGGGCGTACCTGAAAATCGCCGAAGGTTGCGGTAATGCCTGCGCCTATTGCCTGATCCCCCAATTGAGAGGGCGGTTCCGAAGCCGGCCCATGGACGCCCTGGCGGCCGAAGCCGAAGGCTTGGCCGCATCCGGAGTTCGCGAACTGATTCTGGTGGCTCAGGATACCACCGCGTACGGCCGGGACCGGGGGGAAACCCGTCTGGCCGACCTTCTTCGGGAACTAGGCCGGATCGACGGTATTGATTGGCTGAGGGTGATGTATGCCTATCCTTCGGGGGTAACCCGGGACCTGATCCGGGCCATGGCCCAAACTCCAAAGGTCGTCCCGTACATCGATCTCCCCCTTCAGCACGCCAGCCCCGATGTGTTGAAAAAAATGAAACGGCCCCATCGGGCCGATCCCAGAGGACTGATCGAAAAATTGAGGGGCCAGATCCCGGACCTGCGGCTGCGGACCACCATGATGGTGGGGTTTCCCGGAGAAACGGAAAAGGATTTCGAGTATTTGATGGAATTCGTGGAACAGGTCCGGTTCGATCATCTGGGCGTGTTCAAGTTTTCGCCCGAGGAAGGTACGGCGGCGGCCCGTATGCCCAACCCGGTTCCCGGCCGGACCAAGGAAAACCGCCGCCGGAAGTTGATGGCGTTGCAGCGCCGGATATCCCGGTCCATCAACCGGTCTTTTGTTGGCCGGATCGAACCGGTGCTGATTGAAGGTCCGCACCCCGAAACCGAATTGCTTCTGGTGGGCCGGACCCGGGGACAGGCCCCCGAGATCGACGGCGTGGTGTACATCAACCAGGGCGCCGCCGCGCCGGGGGATATCCGGCCGGTGAGGATCACCGAGGCGCACGATTACGATCTGGTGGGAGAAATCGTGGATTGACGACCGACGGCTATCAGCGGGATCGGAATCTTCATTACTTTTGGGGGTTTTCGCGGGGATGAGGTTGCCTGGCCCATGATTACCAAGGGGTTTGGCGGATTCGCTCCAGAGTTCCATCCTCTTCCAAACGACGATACGATCCCTCCAGCCGCTCGATGATCGGTGCGCCCAGAGTTCGGCTGGCGCCGAAATAGACCTTTTCATGCATAAGGATGAAGGAATGAAGAGATAAGCCCGCGCATAGGGGATCGGTCCGTATCCGGTGAGCCAGATTGTACTGGTCTTCAAAAAAACCAAATAAACGGCCGGCGGCCAGCTTGCGGAAATTGTGTTCGGCTCGGACCACCGGTTCAAAAGCGGCGGCGAACCGTTTTTCGGTCTTCAGGCGGGTGGTGAATTCGGGGGTGTATTGGGCGTCCTGCTGTATGCCGATTTTCAGCCCCGTGGCTTCCGATGCCGCCACCAGGTCGTCCAGCCCCCGAAAAATTAGATCGGCGTGCGCTTTCTGAACCGCCAACCCCGTGACGGCCGGGCGTTCCGGCCCGATGAACCGCATGATCCGGGATCGTTCCTCGGTAATGGAAAGATTCATCATCAGATGAACTCCGCCGGATTCCATTTCCTTCAAGGCCCGGGACCAGGGCAGGTCCACGAATTCGACCTCCATGCCGGCGCCTTCCACCAAGGCCTGGCCCAATGCGGCGTCCAGGCCGGTCCATCGGCCTAAAATGTCCTGGTAATATTGAGGCGGAAACTGAGTGACCCGGACCAGGATGGTTTCTCCGGCCCAAGCCAAGGGGGCCGGGATGAAAAGCCACCCGAACAGGCCCAGCAGCCAGAACAAGGCGATGGGAATGGGCGAACCGGTCCGCGGCGGAGGCGGATCGCCGACTTGGACCGCCGGCCTTTTTTCCAGGCGGCGAAGGCCCATGTTCCCTCCCTCGTGGGGGTGGTGAGAATGATTCGTATTCATTTTACTATTTCCATGAAGGAAATGCCAGGAATCCATTGGAATATTGGAATTTCGATCCCAAACCTCGGCCGGATCGGTCTCATCCGGTATAATGTTTGAAAACCCGAAGCAAGGGGAGGTGCGGTTATGATCGGACGGATTTCTTTGGTGGCGTTGGTCGTTTTTCTGGCGGCCGCTTCCATGGCTTGGGCCCAAACAAGCGGCTATCCACCGATGCCGCCGGGAGGCCAGGGGCCGGGAGGAACCGGGACGGGTCCCGGAGGAATGCCGCCCGGGGGGCAGGGACCCGGAGGCGGCGGGCCCAACATGATGTTTGGTCCCGGAGGGCAGGGCGGCCCGCCTCAAGGGGATGACGAGATGATGGAACCCGGGGGCGGCCCCGGTGAGGATTCTCAGGATCGGGATATTTCATTGAACATGCTGTCGCGGCTTGGATTGTCCGACGAGCAGATCGACCGGCTTTGCGCCGAAGCGTACGAACCTCAGGTCAAGTCCAACCAACTGAAGGCGGAATTGGCCAATCTGAGGTTCAAAATGAACTGCCTGAAGCGGAAAACGAACGCGAATCCGAATGAAGTCAAAGAGTTATACAAGAAAAAAGGGGAGATCGAGGGGGAATTGTTCCTGATCCGTCAACAGAGCCGAGCCATTCTGGAATCCATCCTCACGGATGAGCAGAAACAGCGGCTCAACCAGCGGGGGCCCGGCCGGATGAACCGGAACAAACCGTAATAAGTACAGCGATGGCGGGGGGAGCCCTTCTGGGGCGTCCCCCCGGAATCCAGGTTGAACCCGAATGTCGCGGTTCGGTTCGATGTCTTGGCGACAAACCACCGCGAAACGCGGGTTACACCACGATCACCGCCCGGCCTTTGGCCGAAGCGGCCAGATCCTTGGCCACGTCGCCGCCGCCAGTCAGCAAACCGCCTTTGTGTTCGCTCCGGCCCAGAACCACCGTGCCATACCCACCCGATTCGGCTTCGGCCAGAATATCTTTCAGGGCGCTCGATTTGCGTTCGATGAACTTGACGCCGATGGCCGAGTCGTCCACGCCGGACTTGGCCAGAAGCTTTTTCGAATCGTACAGCCGGGCTTGGCCGCGTTCGACTTCGAGCTCCATGGTGGTCAGCGAGGCCTGGAGTTTATCGACCACCGGGGACGAATCCTTGAGGTCATGGCGGGGGATCCGTTCGTGAAGGCCGAAAATGGTCACTCGGAGCCCTTCGGTTTTGCCCAGTATTTTGGCCACGAATTCAACGGCTCGCAAAGAGGCTTCGGAACCATCGAAAATCAACAGGACTTTGTTCCACAGCATAATGGTTCTCCTGGAAAACGGGTCCGCGAACCAGGGCGCCATGGCGGGAAACCGGGCGCCGGCGGCGGATCGTGTCCCCCGTGCTGTGGTTCCATGCCCCAGGGGAAAACCGCGGCCGGAAGGGTCGCGGCGGGCCCTGGGGGTCAGGAACCGGTATGGGTATCGCGGGCTTCCTGGGGTTCGCAGACGGCCGGAAGCACCCGGATGATCCGGGGTATGTACTCCTCACGGCCGGTCATCCGGCGCCCCAGAACGGCCACCAGGGGGTAGGCTGAAGCCACCCCAAAAAGCGCCAGAATAATGGACCCCGCGTCGGCGGAAAAGCCGAACACCGGACCCAGGCGGTTGCCCAAGAGGCCGCCCCCCATCAAAAATAGCAGGGGAAGGCCGTACGTCAGGAGGGACGCCTTGAGAAACGATGCTTCGGGAAGAACCAATTCCACCCGGTCGCCCGCCTGGGCCCGGATGGGATTGAGCACCTCGACCATCATTTCCTTGCCGCCGCCCACCGCATGGCAGGCGTCGGCCGACGAGCAGGAATGGCAGGCATCCCCCCGGACGGCGCGGACGGTGGCTTTTTGACCCCGGGCGGAGACCACCCAGGCGGTTTCAACCAACATTCCTTATGAATAATCCTCCTGGTCGAAGACCAGCGGTTTGGCGTCGGGCCGAACGATTTTGGCTGAAACGGCTTCGCCGATGAACAGGGTGTGATCCCCGGCCGGGAAGGAATCCACCACCCGGCATTCGATGTAGGCAATGGCCTCATCGAGGATCGGGACGCCGTTGGGGCTGGTGGAATAGCCGATGCCGGCCATTTTGTCGGTGTCGCGGGCGGTCTTGAAACCGAAATGCCGGGCCGTTTCCACCTTGTCTTCCGCCAGGGTGTTCAGGCAGAAATAGCCGGATTTCTGAACCAGATCGTGGCTGACCCTCAAATTGGCCAGGGAAACCATCACCAGGAGCGGGTCGTACGATACGGGGGTCGCCCAGGCCACCGTGGAGCCGTTCATTTTGCCCTGGTGTTGGGTGGTCAAAACGTAAACGCCGGTGGTGATCGCTTTCAGGACGGTATCTTGCATGGTCCAAAGGTCCTCCAGTAGTTTGGAGTACATATATATGATGGCCGATCAAAAGGTCAAGAAGTGTGTGGGGGCCGGATGGCCGGATTCCGGGCGTAAGGAAGGAAAGAAGCGGGCTGGACTCCCGAAAACACCCGCCCACCGCGTCCTGGCCGATCCTTCCGGCGGGAATGGGCGTTTTGGGGGGATGTTCGTGATCCGCGCCGGCCGGGTCAGGCGGCGGAGCCCAGCAGAGTCCGCGCCAGCGAGCAATCAGCTCGGATCTGAGTCGAAAGCTCCTGAGGGCCTGAAAACTTCTTCTCGTCCCGGATCCGGGCCACGAAATCCACGTGGATCACCTGATCGTAAATATCCTGGTTGAAATCAAAACAGTGGACTTCCACCGACAGGCCCACGTCCCCGAAGGTGGGGTTGTCCCCGATGTTGGCCACGCCGGCGTATTCCTGCCCCTGGAAAACCACCCGGACCGCGTACACTCCCACCTTGGGGATCAGTTCGTCCACCAGCCTCAGATTGGCCGTGGGAAACCCCAGGAGCCTGCCGCCCCGGTTACGGCCCCGAATCACCCGGCCGGTAATGCGGTACGGCCGGCCGAGGAGCGCCGGGACCTGATCCACGTTTCCGGCCATGACCAGTTCCCGAATCCGGGTGCTCGAAGTAACTTCACCGTCCGGCCCCGGCTGCGGACCCACGGTGTGGACCTTGAAGCCGAATTCACGGCCCATCTCCAGGAGCATGGTCCGGTTGCCCCGGCCCTTGCGGCCGAAGGTGTAATCGTACCCGATCACGATCTCTTTCAACCCGATCCGCTCCACCAATAAGTCCTGGACAAAGGCTTCGGGTTCGGTGGCCGCGAATTCGGTGGTGAAATCCAGGCGGATGACCGCGTCGATCCCCATGGCTTGGATGAGTTCGAGCTTGTGGTCGGGAAGGGTGATCAATGGGGGGCCCTGCCGGCCGGTCAGCACGCGTAAGGGGTGAGGCACGAAGGTCATGACCATGGAGGTGCCCTGGTTGAGGGCTGCACGCTCCTTGACCAGACGGAAGAGGGCCTGATGGCCCAGGTGAACGCCGTCAAAATTACCGATGGTCAGCACGGGGTAAGGGAACTGCCGTTGGAGGTCCTGGATGCGTTGGATGAGCGTCATGCCTGAAAAAAAGTCCTTCCGCCAACAATGGGGCTTGACAAACACGGTCTCGAATTATAGTATCCGTTTCGCCCGATGACAAGGGCTTTTCGCGAACGCCGAAGTGGCGGAATTGGTAGACGCGCTAGGTTCAGGGTCTAGTAGGCGTACGCCTGTGGGAGTTCGAGTCTCCCCTTCGGCACCAGAACACAATGAGGGCCTCGGTGAAAACCGGGGCCCTTTTTTATGGCTGTACGCATGCCATGCTCTCAGGACGCATTTCGCTTTCCCCGTATGTCGTGGGGAGAGCGCTATCAATAGGGGGCTTTTGAGCGCGAGGCGCGGCCCTGGCCAAAGATTGGGATTCCCCTTGTCAGAAGCCATCCGGTGAATCAAGGCCCCTGGG
>JAGVGV010000090.1 GCA_020056895.1 Deltaproteobacteria bacterium | reverse complement strand
TACGCAAATGTAATGGTATCCGGCGAGCCGCAAATGGGCCAGATTGTCTTCGGTGGCGATGCCCGCGTCGAGGACCACGGTTGGTCGTTGATTCGAGAATGATTCCAATTGATTGAGTTGATTGAGCAGATCGAAGAGCGTCGCCGGTTCGCTCACGTTCCCGGGAAAGACGCGGCTGGCTTTCGGGAATCCGTCCTCAAACAAGCCTCCGGCTCTGCCGGAGGTCTATGACTGCTTCTGTCTGTTGGCGGCCGGCCCTGCCGGCCCAGGGCATGGCCCTGGACCCCGGCACGGGGGCCGGAGCGAACGTCGGCCAGAGTTTCGAAGCCCGGACGCTCCGGTCTTCCTGTTTGCGGCCGGCCCTGCCGGCCCCCCAAACCCAAATTGCTCCCCAGCGCGTTAGATCCACGCATGACGTTTTCCGAATCCAAGGAGGTGGGCGTCATGCACGGTAAGGTGGAATACGGTTTCGCGGCGGTCCTGGCGGCCGCTTTGGTTTTTGGAGGGTTTACCGCGGTCTCGGCGTCGGCCGCCCCGGGGGACGACCTGATCGTCCAGGGCGATGCTCTGTTCAAACAACGCATCGATCTGGACAAGGCCGACCACGCGGCCCGGTTGTATCGAAAAGCCATGGCGGTCCGGCCGAACGACGCCGAGCCGGCCTGGAAACTGGCCCGGATTTTATGCTGGATGTCGGAAAAAACGCACGACAACAAACCCAAGCGCCTGGCCCTGGCCACCGAAGCCATGGAAGCGGCGCAAAAGGCGGCGGCCTTGGCCCCGGACCGGGTGGAGCCGCATTTTTTCCTGGGGTTGGCGTACATTTACTATGGGGACGCCAAAGGCATTTTCGAAGTGGCGCACCGGTGGCCCGAAGCCAAGGCCGAATTCGACCGCGTGCTGGAACTGGACCCCGGGTACCTGGGCGGCGCGGCCTATACCCTGTTGGGCCGGTTCTATTACTACGTGCCTGAAATGATCGGCGGCAGCCGGGCCAAGGCTCTGGATTACTACGCCAAAGCACTCCATTACGGCCCCCGGCAGTTCGGAACGCACATCTATTTGGCCGAACACTATATCAATGAAGGCCAATTGGATAAAGCCCGGGCGCTATTGGAACAGGTGATGACCGGCCCGCCCATGGAAGGCCAGGAACCCGAATGGGAGGAATGGAAGCCCGAAGCCGAGCACTACCTTAGGAAAGTGGCGGAAAAGGAAGCGAAAAAGAAAAAATAGTCCAATACCGGGGGAAATCCCGTGGGCGAAGAAGGATTTCCCTCGAATTGTTCCTTTTCCTCCGGATCCAGGCCTCGGTCACCATTCCCCACCGAGCCGGATCCGGCCGGTTTCCAAAAACCAAACCGAGGGGACTCGCGCCCCGTTGAAGCCATGGGGACGGTCGATGGGCGAATATTCGAGCGTATACGCGCCGGTGTTCCCGATAAAAATCCGGCTGCCTGCCCTGGGATTCCGGTGGTCCACATGAAGGCGGGGAAGCGGGATTTCCACGGCCAGAACATCCTCGCCGTCACAGGTGGGCCCCAGCAGAGTGTAGGACCCGTTCTTGCCTTTGGCGTCGGTTTCGATGGGGTATTCGAAGCCGTCCTTGAATTCCAGTTTTTCCATCAAGCCCGTGAACAGGGACATGTCCACCACGGCTCGAGCCACCGGCTTCCGGTCTTCCACCTGCGTAACCGAAGCCCCGATCATGGCCGCGGGCCCCATGAGGAACCGGCCCGGTTCCACCCACAGGCGCGGCCGGCGGGGAAAATAGTCGGCCAACGCGGCCTGGATGGTGTGGTTGATCTGATCCAGCGAGACGACGGATTCGTTATACGGCACGGGAAAACCGCCGCCCAGGTTCAACGTGTCCAGGGAAGAAAAGCGTTCGAACAAGCGGGCCGCCACCCGGATGCCCGTTTCCCAGTTCTGGATTTCCGAACATTGGGACCCTACATGGAAGGTGAGGCCAAAAGGTTCCAAGCCGCTTTGCGCCGCGTAGGTCAACAGCTCGGGCGCGTCGGCGTGATGAACGCCCAGCCGTTTGCTCAAATCCAGCTTGCTGCCCTTGTTGGAGGTATAAAGACGCAGATACACACGGCTTCCCGGGGCATTGGCCGCCAGGTTGTCCACTTGGTCGCGGGAATCGAAGGCAAAATGCCGAACTCCGCGTTGGTACATGGTCCGGACGTCCATGGCCGGCGTGATGGGCGAACTGTTAATGGCTTCGCCGGCTTTTACGCCCACGCGAACGATCTTGTCCAATTCGGCCAGGTTGTTTATTTCGAAGCCGCACCCAAGAGCGGCCAGTCGGGCCAGAATTTCGGGCCGGCCGGCCGCTTTGACGGCGAAAAAGGTCCGGTCCGGTTGAATCTGATCCTGGATCGTCTGGTATGTCCGGGCGAGTTGGTCCAGATCAAAAAGAAAATAGGGGGTGTCCAGTTCGGCCATTTGTTCCTTGACCCAAGGGGGCAACGAGGACCAGTTCATGGCGGGGGGCTCCTTCCACGAAGGCGGGGATGATCTCCAAAGGCGGGTTGGGACGCTTACGGAGTGGAGGCCTTATGCCCTTTTTAAAGGAAAAAAGCAAGGGGATCGTATCGGTGCGTTTCCAAGGATGAAATACCGAAAGGACAACGAAACCGGTTCCGACCGTCCCCCAAAAGAAATTGTAATGAATTGCCTTGTTTGTTACACTAAGGCGAAGCGGGGTGGAGAAGCGGCCTTTTTTATGATGCGGGAATCCGAACCGACAAACACCCGATTTCCAGCGTCGCGATGGGGCCCCGGCCGTTCGGAGTGAAAACCACCAACATCGATGGTCCGGCGTATGATCGGTTTTTTCAAACGGGT
Source organism: Deltaproteobacteria bacterium (assembly GCA_020056895.1). GTDB lineage: Bacteria > Desulfobacterota > Desulfarculia > Adiutricales > JAGVGV01 > JAGVGV01. The sequence continues at coordinate 1,232 of JAGVGV010000090.1, read as the reverse complement.
TCTTTCCCCCACCTTCCTGCTCAGCCTGGGCATGGTGATCGGCCTGTGCGTTCTGTACCTGGCCGGGCCCAGCTTTTTGGAAGTGATGGAACTGAAAGCCCTGGACCTGAGGTTCCTGGCGCGAGGCCCCGAAAAGCCCGGCCCCGAAGTGGTGATCGCCGTCATTGACGAAAAAAGCGTGGACGAAATCGGCCGGTGGCCCTGGCCCCGGTCCCGGATCGCGGAGATGGTCCGCCGGGTGTCGGCCGACGGCGCCAAGTCCATGGCCTTTGATATCGGCTTTTTCGAACCCGACCAGAATTCCAACCTGGAACTCATTGACCGGCTGAAGGACGAAATCCTCCGTATAGGGGTCGATCAGCCCGAACTGGCCCAAACGCTGGCCCGGGAGCGGGAACGGTCGGACAACGACCTGATTCTGGCCAAAGCCATCCGCGAATCGGCCACGCCGGTGGTTCTGGGATATTTCTTCCACACCCTGGAAGACGAAACCGTGGCCCACCTGAAGCCCGAGGAGATTCAGGCCAAGATCAACCGGATCGCCGACCGTCGGGCGCATTATACCGCCACCCGGTTCGCCTCCGCGGGTCTCTCCCCCGACGATCTCCCCTTTCCTCAGGCCTTCATGCCCGAAACGAACATCCCGGCGCTGATGGACGTGGGGTCCGCTTCCGGGTATTTCAACATGTTTCCCGATCCGGACGGCACCGTTCGCTGGGTGCCCATGACCGTCCGGTGCCGGGATCAATTTTATCTGCCGCTCTCCATCCAGGGGCTCCGGTTGGCCTTGGGGCCCTTGGAAAAGGTCAGCACCGTGTTGACCGTGTCGGAACTGGGCGTGGAACAGATCAAGGTTGGGCCTCACAACCTGCCCACGGACGAATCCGGCCGGCTGCTGGTCAATTACCGTGGACCGGCCCAAACGTTCCCGCATTATTCCATCGCCGATATCCTGGCCGGCCGGCTGCCCCAGGGGACGTTCAAGGACAAGATCGTGCTGGTGGGCGCCACGGCGGTGGGGATTTACGATCTTCGGGTCACGCCCTTCGACAGCGTTTTCCCCGGCATTGAAATCCACGCCAACGTGATCGACAACGCGCTCCGGAACGATTTCCTCACCCGCCCCGGCTGGACGGCTCTGCTGGACCTGGCCGCCATCATCCTGATCGGCATCGTGATCGGTCTGGCGCTGCCCCGGCTCTCGGCGCTGACGGGTCCCCTGATGGGCCTGG
>JAGVGV010000568.1 GCA_020056895.1 Deltaproteobacteria bacterium | reverse complement strand
CCTTACGCTTTACGCCAGGTCGCCTTCAAATGAAGACGCAAGTGACGTTGGTATCGGCCGATAGGGGCGTGGCATGCCGCGTCCGCCATTTTCTTGTATTCGGGTGAGGCGGGCCTCGCCCCTAAGGAAAACACCCAAACGCCAATGGCAGTACCTTTTGGGCCGCGACTTGGCGTTCATTCGAACGAAGCCGAACTCCGGTCCCCAACCGGGTCCGGACCTTGGCCCCCGGGTCTTCGACGGATTGAAGAAAGAATAACACTTATGGATGGTTACGGTCAAAAAGGAAAAAGTCAGTTCATTTCCGAAATCAATTGGTCAATGGCGTTCCGCAGGACGGTCATATCGGCCAGGGGTTTGAGATACACGTGTTCCGGCCGAACGCCCAGGCGGCGTTGAAGATCGGGCAGGGTATAGTTGATGGACCCGGTATGGACGATGAACCGGATCAACGGGTGAATCACGTGAGCGTGGGCGATAAAGGCATTGCCGTCCATGCCGGGAAGACGCATATCCACCACCACCACCCGGACCGGCTGGCGGTTCAGGATTTCCAGGGCTTCCTCGCCGCTGGCCGCGGACAGCACCTCGAACCCTTCATCTTCCAGAAAGGTGACCAGATTGATCCGGACGAACTCGTCGTCGTCCACCACCAACACCCACACCCGGGAATCGGTCATCACTCCTGCCCTCCGGATGGAACCGCTTTGGCGGCGGTCCCGGCCCCTCCTGGATCGGCCGGCCTATCGTCGTTCAAGCGATTTTTATTCATAGTACACGAGCCTTTCCAATCCCGCAACACGTCCCCCTGGTAACTGTTTCGTCTTGGGGATCGAGCGTCGGTGGCCGGGGCTTCGTTCCTTCTTTTCGGAACAGCCGTCCGCGGAGGTGGAAGGAACGCGGATTTCCTGGAATGTCCACAAAACGCATTCGTTCCGCAAAGGGTGAAAGCGGACGGCTGATCGCTGACAGCCTCTTTACCCTTTCGATGAATACCAGCCTGTGGTAAGGTTCTTGGCGACCCTTTATTCACCACCCATTCTCATCCGGAGGCGTTTTCGTGGCATCCCGTCAGCCCCCCCGATGGATGAAAGCCGCCGACCTGGAACGGGACGTCCGGGGGCTCCTCCGCGCCCAACTCGCGGACGACACCCTCCGGGACCGCCTGGAAGCCCTGGCCCCTCAGCCCGCCTTTTCGGGCCTTACCTGGCTTTGGGGACCGGCTTTGTACCGCCGCCAACGGATTCTTTTCCGGCCCTTCATATTGGCGCATTTCGGCTCCATTCAGTTCGATCCCCCCCGGTCCTTCAAACGGGCGCCGTGGAAGGGAACCATGAGCCGGGACCTGGACGATTGGCTGGCCGAAGTGGACCAGCGGGACGACGTGGCCTTGTTCCAAAGATTGTATCAATGGAAACACGCCACCGGCCCCCGCATGGCCCCGGACCAGAAGATGGTTCAGGCCGAGATGCTGGATCGCCTCCGAAAAGCGACCTCGGGCGGAACCCGGAAGCTGGTGTTCGAAAAATTCAACTTCTGGTTTCAACTGGATGAAGACACGGCCATCGAACTATACCGGATCGACCCGGCCGCCGCCGGACCCTATATTATTAACCGGCTGCCCCGGGGATTCTGGTGGACGGAAAAGCGGGTTCTTTGGACCCGGTTGTTCGACCTGGCGGAAAAAAGCGGCGACGAAAAAACTCAGTGGACCCTGTACCGGCGGCAGGTTCCCCTGGACCAATGGGCGGCGGACGCGCTGGCCCGAGCCGACAAGGCGGCCGACCCCGAGGAACTGAACAAGGACCTGGAACGCCGCCACCCGGAAATCTGGGGCAAAGACCTGGGACCCGTATTCCACCAGCTTTTGGAAAAACGCGGCCGGGACGTAATCCCCTATCTGAGTAAAAAGCTGTTCACCGTCCGGTCCCGGTTTTTCCTGCCCAGCGGGTTCGACCGGATGCTCGCCCTGGCCGAACAAAAGGGCTGGTTTGACTTTTGGGCCGCCCTGTTGCGGACGAGCGGCAGGCCGGTGGAATACAACCGCGAAGTGGCCCGGCTGCTTTCGGATGCCAGGACTCCGGAACGCCACATCGTGGACCGGCTGAGGATGCTGGCCGGGGTGGCCCGGGAATTCAACTACCCCGGCTTCTCCCTGGCCGTGGTCCCGCCGCTGGACGAACCGGTGGCCCTCCAGATGTATGCCCGCTTTCCCGATCTGGTCCGAGGCCCCTTCCGCGCCAGCGTGGCGGCTTCGTGGGGACGGTCGTACCACCGGTTCATCGACCGGTTGATCGCCGTGGGCGACGAGGACATGATCGACTACATGGCCAGCCGGTTCATAACCCGAGGCGGGTATTTCACCCAGAAAAAACAACTGGAAGAAGCGGACCGGCTGGCCGATTACTACCAGAACCTAAAGGTGGACGAACCCGGCTTCGCCCGCCGGGCCTCGGCCGTGCTGGGCCGGATTCCGGCCTATGCGATTTTCGACTACAACCGCCTGATCCGGGACAACCGCCTGGCCCGGTTGATGTTCGAACGGTCCAGCCGCTTTTATCTGGCGGACGAAATCGGGCTCCAGGACCTGGTGGAAGCCCCGGAAATCCACGT
>JAGVGV010000527.1 GCA_020056895.1 Deltaproteobacteria bacterium | reverse complement strand
CAAAGGTATTTCGAGGATTGGCGTCCGGCCTCCGACAACGCGCCCAGGGCCAAAGACCTATTTGGGGGCGTGGATTATTTGCCCATGGCCATTAGCACCAAAACCAGAAACGCCTTTTGCTCTTCCGGCACGTCCGACCCCATCAAAAAGGGGCAGAGCGCGGCGGAAAGCCGGCTAAAATCCTTGGTCTGAGCGGTTTCGTCCTTGGTTTCGGATTTGGCCTTGGTCTTGCCCGTTTCGGGATAATGCTTCACCTGGCCCAGTTCCTTGTCGTCCCGGACCACCTTGATTTTTTCGTCTTTGAACTTGAATTCGTAAACGGCCCCGCCCTTGGGTTCGATCTTGATTTTTTCGGCCTGGAACTTCATTTCCAGCAGAGTGTCCTCGCCGTCCTTCAGCTTCAGCTTGTCATCCTTCAGCTTGGCCTTCAGCTTTTTCCCGTCGGGCCGCTTGAATTCGTAATCATCCGTCTTTTCCAGCGCGTATTTGCTTCCGTTCAGAGTGATAGTCCAGCGCCGGTCATTCACCTTTTTGATTTTGGCCAGATCGTGGTCCGATCCATCCTCGATCTTGTACGACGCCGCGGCTCCGGCTTCATCTTCCGTTCCGGCGGATGGCGCCGAAGAGGTTCCGGCCGCCGGCGGCGGGGTGGGTTCGGCCGGGGCCGCCGGCGCGGCTTGGGATTCCTTGGGCGGCTTGGGTTTCTGGACCGCCGAATCATCTTCGGAACCACCGCAGCCGGCGAATATGAAAGACAAAACCAACAACAGGGCCGCCAGCACCGGCCAGAGCCGGAATTGTTTCCTCAGGTTCATCATCGTCACCTCCCCGAAAGGTGTTTACGGGCGGAATTCAGGAACTTCCGAAGGATCCGCCGGAGCCGACGCCCCCCGGACGAATTCTTCATTCTCCCTTAGGAATTCATCGCAGGTTCGGCAAACGCCGAATTCGTGGCCCGAGGCCATTGAGGTCAACACTTCCATCCGTTCCCGGGACTCCAGCGCCTCTCCCACGGAAGCCTGATGAAGACCGCCGTACGACGGCATGGAATTCCGGCCGGTACAGCACGAAAACACCCGGCTGTCCGCGTCGATGAACACCGAATACCAAGGCGCCCAACAAATCACGCCTCCGGCCGCCTGGTCCCCGAACCGGCCTCGGGCGGCCTCCCGGGCCTGAACCGCCGACCGCCAGGCCGCCAGGTCCCGAACCAATAAAGGCCGCCAGCGGGGCCACCGGTCGGCCAGGGCGGCCCACTGTTCGGCCCGGGGCCGGAGTTTTTTCAAGGGGGTTCGAACCGGAAGCAACCGCCAGGCCTGGACTCCGCGAGCCGCCAGAAGATCGTGAAGATCGTCCAGCCGGTCCACGTTTTCCCGGGTAACCACCGTGTTCACGGCCACCACGGGCCCCCGGCCTTTCTTCTGGACCCGTTCGACCAGGCGGTCGATCCCCATCATGGTTCGCCGCCAGGCGCCGGGTACGCCCCGGACCTCATCGTGTTTTTTCGTTACGGCATCGTCCAGGGAAAATGCCACGGTATGAAGCCGAAGGTCCACCAGCCACCGGGCCGTTTCCTTATCCAACAGCGTGCCGTTGGTGGTCAGGTTCACCTGAAGGTCCAGGTCCTGGAGGCTTTCCAGCAGAGGCCGGAAATCGGTTCGGGTAAGGACTTCGCCTCCGGAGAAATGTACTTTCTTCAGGCCCTGGGCGGCGAGTTCCCGAAGAGTCCGGGCCGCGGCGTCCACCGGGAGCCCGGGCGATGATTCTTCCCTGGCCCAAAGGGAACAGAACCGGCACCTCAGATTGCATCGCCACGTCAGCTTGATTTTGGCCACCAGCACCGGGAACGGAGCATCCGGGCGGACCCGGAGCCGGGACGCCCGGCCGGCCAGGTCCCCATCGGTGAACAGACGCCCCAGGTCCATGGCGAGTCATCCCCCGCGGCCCAGGTCCAGGGCTTCGAGCAGCGTTTCGATTTCCCGTTCCGGAGAAAAACGGGTCCGAACCCATTCCCGGGCCCGGGCGCCCATGGCCCGGCGGTCCTCCTCGGGTTGGGTAAGCGCCTTGAGGGTGGCCTCGGCCGCGGCCCGGCGATCGTGAGCCGGAAACAGAAAACCCGTTTCGCCGTCCCGTACCAATTCGGCCATGGCGCCAGCATCCGACGTGAGCGGCGCCACGCCCGAAGCCATGGCTTCGAGCAGCACATTCGGCAAACCTTCGAAAAACGAAGGCAGCGCCACGTAATCGCAGGCCGCGTACAGCCCGGCCAGTTGGTCCCGGGGAACGAAGGGCAGCCGGAGGGAGATCGGGGCCAGCGCGGGATCGTCCAGAATCTGTTCGAGTTCCTCATCCAGCCGGCGGCCCACAACCAAGAGGGCGGCCTGATCCATCCGGCCCGTATCCCGGAGGGCGCTCAGCCAAAAAGGGACGCCTTTCTTATACTTGAGTTCCCCGAACAGCCCGAAGATTTTCTTGGAACCGTTGGCCAGGCGGGTTCGGATGTCGTCCCGGGTTTGAAGGTCGGCGGGAAAGGGCTCCCAAACATCCGGGTCCACGCCGTTGGGGATGAACCGGACGTCCTTGCCCGGGAACAAGGCCTGGATCCGGCGGCCCATGTCCGGAGCCACCGCGCCGATCCGATCGGCTCGGGCCAGGGCTTCACGGGTCCGGAATCCGGCGGCGGGGTCGAACCAGGCCTGATCGAAATCGTTGCCCCGGACCAGAACCAGGGATGGTATCCCCAGCCAGGCGGCATAAGTGACCGCCAGAAACCCGCCCCAGCCGGCGACGAATCCAACCACGCCTTGAAACGGTGTTTTCCGGGCCCGTTCAGCCGCCAGAGCCCAGGCCTGCTGGCCCGCGGGACCCGGCCGGGCGGACCGGCTGAGATGGTGGTCCCAACCGTTGTCCCGGGCTTCGGACCGGATCGCGAACCGAGCTTCGGAGTCGGTGAAAGCGATCACCTCGACGCGGATGCCCCGCCGTCGCAGGCCCGCCACCTGGCGAGCGCAACTTTCCGCCATCCCGCCGCCGAGTGGCGGGTACCGGTCGGTGACCCAAAGGAACGGTCCGCGAGGAGGCGTTGAAACCAATGAGGTCAGCTTTCCATGTAGTCGTCCAGGTCGCCGAAATCGCCGCCGTCGCCCGTGCCGCCGCCTCCTCCACCCTTCGGACAGGCACACAACAACGACATCGTGGCGATCGCCGCCACACTTCGAATCTGGATAGTCATTCTGCTCCGGTGGAGGCGCGCGAGGCGCGAGGGCGTCTTTAGCAGCCACAGGAGCCGGAAGAGAAAT
>JAGVGV010000610.1 GCA_020056895.1 Deltaproteobacteria bacterium | reverse complement strand
ACCTTCGCGCCCGCCTGGACCGGTTCAACTCGGGGGCCAAAGGGGAAAGCGCGGCGGTGATCAAGCGGGAAATGCAGGCGGTGATGATGGAGCACGGGTCGGTGTTCCGGACGGATGCCGGTCTGGCCCAGGCCATGGCCAAGATCAAGGAACTCCAGGACCGGCGCCAGCGGGTCGTCATCACCGACGATGCTCGTGAATTCAACACCGCGTTGGTGGAAGCCGTCGAACTGGGGGCGTTGTTGACTCTGGCGGAATTGATCCTGGCGGCGGCTCGGGATCGGACCGAAAGCCGGGGCGCCCACTTCCGCGAAGATTTCCCGGCCCGGAACGACGAGAATTGGCTGAAGCATACTCTGGTCCGCGCCGCTTCAGGGGGGCCCGAACTATCCTACAAACCGGTGGTCATCACCCGGTTCCAGCCCAAGCCGAGGACGTACTGACATGGACCTGATCCTCAAGGTGTTTCGTTTCCGGCCGGGCCGGGACCTGGAACCCACGTACCAGCGGTATATTGTGGCGGCCGAACCCCAGGAACGGATTCTGGATGCGCTCCGGCGGATTCAGGCGGATCAGGACGATACCTTGAGCTTCCGGTCGTCCTGCGCCCACGGGGTCTGCGGGTCCTGCGCCGTAAGGATCGACGGCCATTGCGGCCTGGCCTGCCAGACTCTGGCCCGGGGATTCGAAGGCCGCGATGTGACCATTGAACCTTTACCGGGGTTCAAGGTTCTGAAAGACCTGATGGTCGACCTGACGCCTTTTTTCGACCGAGTGGCCTTGATCCGTCCCTTCCTGGTCAACCGGACCCCGCCGCCGGAAAAGGAACGGCTCCAAACGCCGGCGGATCAGGGGAAGATCGACGAAGCGATCCGTTGCATCCTGTGCGCCTCGTGCGTGGCCGCCTGTCCCGTAACCCACGGGAATCCCCGGTACATCGGCCCCGCGCCATTGGTCCAGGCCTTCCGCCGGGTGTTCGATTCCCGCGATGAAGAAATGCTGGCTCGCTTGAAACAGCTCGCCGAACCGGATATGGCCGAAGCCTGCACGAACCGGTTTGAATGCACCCGGGTCTGCCCCAAGGAAATCAAGGTCACCAAAACCATCAACACCCTTAAAAGGGAAATCGCCAAGCACCTGGGAGAAGGGAAGGGGGGCCGGGCATGACCCAAGGACCGCCGAACACTCGGCCGGAACAGGATTCCATGGGCACGCTCTGGCTGCCCAAGGATGCGTATTACGGCGCCCAGACGCTACGGGCGGCCCGCAATTTTCCCATCAGCGGCCTTCGTATGCCGTCCGAATTCATCCGGACCCTGGGGTTGGTCAAACGCCTGGCGGCCGAAGTGAACGAGGGCCTGGGCCTGCTTTCCCCGGCTTTGGCCGGGGTGATCGTCACCGCCGCCGGCGAAGTGACCGAAGGCGAACATTACGATCAATTCATCGTGGATGTGTTTCAGACCGGTTCGGGCACGTCCACGAACATGAACGCCAACGAGGTCATCGCCGGCCGGGCCAATGAAATTCTTACCGGCGTTCGGGGCGGCCGCCGGCCGGTTCATCCCAACGATCATGTGAACCTGGGCCAGTCGAGCAACGATGTCATCCCCACCGTGCTCCACGTGGCCGCCCGGGTGAACATGGAAAAACGGCTGATTCCGGCGCTCGAAACCCTGGCCGCCGCTTTGGAAGCCAAGGCCGCCGAATTCGCTCACAAAAAAAAGATAGGCCGAACCCATCTGATGGATGCGGTTCCGGTAACCCTGGGCCGGGAATTCGGCGGCTGGGCCCGCCAGGTCCGGCTGGCCGTGGACCGGCTCCGTTCGGTGGAGCCAAGGCTGGCCGAACTGGCCCTGGGCGGTACGGCGGTGGGGTCCGGGCTGGGGGCTCATCCGGAATTCGCGGCCCGGGTGATCGTCCGGCTGTCCAGCGAAACCGGGCTGGATTTCATCGAAGCCCGGGATCATTTCGAAGCTCAAGGCGCTCAGGACGCGGCCGTGGAACTGGCCGGCGCCCTCAAGACGGCGGCGGTGAGCCTTTATAAGATCGCCAACGATATCCGCTGGCTGGCTTCCGGGCCCCGGTTCGGTTTGGCCGAAATCGTTCTGCCCGAACTTCAGCCCGGATCGTCCATCATGCCAGGCAAGGTCAATCCGGTCTTGTGCGAGGTGGTCATTCAGGTGGCGGCTCAGGTGGTGGGCATGGACGCGGCCGTCACCCTGGGAGGGCTTTCCGGCGCCTTGGAACTGAACACCATGCTTCCTTCGATGGCGTTCAACCTGTTGGAAGCCATCCGGCTGATGACCTCGGCGGCGACGGTGTTCACGGAAAAATGCGTGGCGGGCATCCAGGTCAACGACCAGAGCCCCATGCTGGACCTGGAACGGAACCTGACTCTGGCCACCCATCTGGTCCCGGTCATCGGGTACGACCAGGCGGCGGCGGTGGCCAAGGAAGCCCATCGATCCGGAAAAAACGTGCGGGAAACCGTGGCGGCCATGGGGTTGATGACGGTTGAAGAAGCCGACCGGCTGCTGGCGGAGGATCCGAACCAGTGATAGGGCCGCCCAGTGATTCGAGCCGCGAACTCTGGTCGTTTTTCTGGGCGTAGGGGGATAAGGGAACCCGGGACCCAAAAGATTGAATAACGGGCTCCCTTAAGACCTTTATTCGTTAAGAAACTTTTCGGCTTCCTCCATGGTGGGGAACGTGCCGACTTCGTAGCCCGCTTTTTCCTTGCCCAGGCGGCCGAACTGCAAACCGGACAGAGCCCCCGCCACCCGGGCCACCTTGGACGGTTTTTTCAGGGAAACCTGTTGCATGGCTTTGCCGATGATGGCCTGGACTTCGTCGCCGGCCGGTTTGAATTCCCGAATGTCGTTCAAAAGGGTGAAACCGGGTTTGGTCTTGTCCACCGCGGCCATCAGTTGGTCATAAACCGTCTGAGCCAGGGCGGCGTTGAAAAACCCCGCCATTTTCAGGTTGATCCTGTTTTTCTTCGCGTCGTACGTGGCTCCGCTGTCATTCATCTCCAACCCTCCATAGGACCGGCGTTCGCCAGTGATTGATCGGCTTAATCCCCGTTGGGCTATTTGGTTGCCGGCTTGTTGGCGGAAAAGGTTGTCATGGTCCATGGTTCTTGTCAAGCCGGTTGGTTGGCCAACCGAGCTCTTTTCCCGCGTTAACGGCGGGGCGGGCCATTATTTTTCCGTCGGGAAGAAAAGTGGAACGAAGGAAAAAGGGGCGAAAACCGGGAAAGGCCCTAGCGCCACTGAGTCGGCAGGTCCCACCACGCCCGGCGGTTGATTTTCTGCAGCCGGGCGAAAAGAGTGAAGAGAATCTTCTTTAAAAATTTAATCTGGAGCGCCAAGGGCAGTTGGTTCAGCCGGTCGGCGTTGAAGCCCATGAGCAGGCAGTTGGATCGGGCCACCACATGCGCGGTCCGGCGGCCGCCCATCAGGCCGAATTCGCCGAACGTATCGCCTTCTCCCAAATGAGCCAGCATCTTTTCGTTCAGCACCACATCCACCTGGCCCTGGACCAATACGTACATATACAGATCGATATCGCCTTCGGTGATGATCGCCTGGCCGTTCTGGGCTTTGGACCATTCCCCCGCTTCCAGGAGCAGGGCCATTTCTTCATGGGAAAAACCCGAAAAGAAATCGATCCCTTCCAATAACTGCATGATGGAAATATGTAAAGGTTCCATGGCCGGTTAGGATAATCCAGCCGGCGCCGGGTTGTCAAGCGCGATGAACATGAATTCCATTTAAAGCTCAAGCAGTTAGCCGGCGCTTCCCGGAGCGGGAAAGTCCGCGGGCCGGGGGCGCGTTTTTTTGGGGAGGCGTATGGATGGTGACCGCCGGTTTTCCGCGGTGGGGACTCACAAAAATATCTTGTTGAAATACATATAATAATGGGCCGTTTTCGGCCGCCCGAGGCGATCTGGAGAAAACCGGCCCGGAAAATCGCCGGGGAATGCGTAAAAACGTTGGACAAAGCCGAAGGTTTCGGTTAAAAGCGGTTTTAATTTTCATGGGACGAACCGGCCCCGACCAAAGGGGGGCATCTGGCGGCCCGAAGATGAACCACGGCGCCAGGAAAACCCCGAAGGGATCCCGGATCGTATTCCCGAGCGCCATCAGCCTGGATCATTGAAAACGACCGGCGCCGCCCCTGGCGTCGGTGTCCCAGGCTTCGCCATGCGGCGGGCGATGGGCGTACCCGCGCCAGTCCTCCTCCACGCCGCCACGAGACGCTTCATTTGATCGGTCACCCGCCAGGAACGCGCCCTGGCGCCGGAATATCGTTTCCGGTGGGCGCCGCCCCCTGGAGGAGTGCCCGGGGCCGGGCCGAACAGGCCATCCCCCCCCTTAGTGGGCGGGAATCCCAAAAGGAACCGATGGAGGACCAACACACCGATGTTGCTGGTGAAAACATCCGTTGGGGAAAGTTCGATCGCGGGTTTCGGCCTTTTCGCCGCAGAACCGATGGCCAAAGGCACGGTGGTGGCGATTTTTTCTCATGGCCTGTCCGTCATCAACGAAGACGAATACATCGACCGCACGCTGGCCGACGATCCGATCGTCATCAAAACAGCCTGCCGTTTCGTGGACCGATACTACATTTGCCGGGAAAGCGGGGTGGAGGACGAGGACTACGTGAATCATTCCTTCTCGCCCAACATGCTGTACCATTGCGGCATCTGTTTCGCCAAACAGGACCTTGGCCCCGGGGACGAACTGACGGTCAATTACAAGTACCTGCTCAGTCAGGACGAACCCGGCTTTCATGACGTTTTAACGGGCAAATACGTGACCGGGCTGACGCCGTTGGACGCCTTGTACCAATCGTCCAAGGAACTTTCCGGGCTGATGCTTACCTGTCTGAACGAAGCGAAAACCGAAATCCTGGTTCATCCCGTGGCTCGGGAGCTTCTCGCGGGCCGCAAAATGCGCCGCGCCCCCCGGGGATGATTCGGGCAAGCCCCGATGGTCCCCAAACAACGAGAACCCATTCCCCAATAAGGCGTTTGGCCTGGGGACGAGGAGCGGAGTAGAAGCCAAGCGGGAGGAATAGTGACCATATTTCGAGGATTGGCTTCCGCTCTTCGACAGCGCCTCCAAGGCGGACGAACCGTATAGGGACGGGTTCCAAAAGTTCGCCGAACAGACGTGAGCGCCCCGGCCGGTGGTTTTTCCCCCACCCTCCGGGGCGTTCACGTCCTCGAAACCGCCGGCTGTTTCCGGGGGGCTGGTCCGGCGATAAAATCCAAGGAAACGAATAATCGACGCATCCCGGATGTGCGACCACCCTCCGGGGACGCCCTCCACCAAGGCCATCGATGAAAATGGCGGTGACGGTCGAAGGGCGGAGCAATGGCGGCTTCGGATGCTTTGAAGTCGGTCCGGCCGCCCTCCAAACCGGGGCCGCGTGCTCATTTGATTTTATATGTGCTTGACAGCTCAAGGGTGGGATGGTATACCCATCCCGTTTTCCGGCGGCATAGCCAAGTGGTAAGGCAGCGGTCTGCAAAACCGTTATTCCCCGGTTCGAATCCGGGTGCCGCCTCCAAAAAAAGTTCCCAATACGCCCCATTCTTCGGAAGTGGGGCTTTTTTTGCCTTTGGCCTTTTGGATACCCTCCATGCCATCAACGAGCTCATGAACCGTCCATGGATGGAACCAAAGCTCATCGCCGCGAAATCCCGTTTTCTTCCCGACGTGAATATGCGACAATGAATGAAAAGAAGCTCTGGAATCCATCCCAATACCTTGGATTGGCCTTGGGCTTCCAATAACGGTTCCTGGGCAAAAGGATTTTGGGGCATGGGGGCGCCCTAGCAATACCCGAAGGCGCCATTTACGCATCGTTGTGGGGGATAGCCAGGCATGGTGTCCAATCCGGAACGGCCTTCCGTACGCATCCTGATCGTGGAAGACGAGATCGTCATTGCCGCGGATCTGGACATGCGTCTTCAAGGAATGGGATACGAGGTGACGGGGGCCGTCAATTCGGCTGAAGACGCCTTGATCCTGGCGGAACGGGACCGGCCGGATCTGGTTTTCATGGACATCATTCTGTCCGGCCCCATGGACGGTATCGAAGCCGCCGGCCAGATCCGGGCTCGGATGGGCATCCCGGTGGTGTTCCTGACGGCGTATGCGGACAACGACCGTTTGAGCCGCGCCAAGCTGACCCAACCTTTTGGCTACCTGCTGAAACCCTTCCAGGACCGAGACATCCGGATCGCCGTGGAAATGGCCCTGTATTCGGCCCGCATCGAAGCCGAACGAAGGGAAGCGGAACGGCGTTTACGACGAAGCGAGGAACAGTACCGCGCCATCGTAACGAACATGGCCGAAGGCATCGCCATCGGTCAAGGAGACCGGCTGGTGCTGACCAATCCGGCGCTGGCCCGGATCACCGGTTATTCCCAGGATCAGTTGCAAGGGCGTCCGTTCGTGGAATTCGTCCACCCGGACGACCGATCCTCAGTGTTGAACCGCCACCTGAGCCGGGTCCAGGGCGCTGAACCGGAGGGGATGAATCAATACCGGCTGGTGACCTCCAGTGGGGAAACCCGGTGGGTCCAGGCCAATGCCATGAGCCATGAATGGGCCGGCCGACCGGCGTCCCTCTGTTTCTACATGGACATCACCCAGCAAAAAAAAGACGAAGAAGCATTGGCCCGGCGGGACCGGGTGCTGGCCGCCATCAGTTATGCCGGAGCCCGTTTTCTGGCCATGGATGCCCTAAGCCAGGAAGGCCTGAACGAGGTTCTTGGCCGGCTGGGCCAAGCCTCCGAGGCGGACCGGGTGTACATCTTCGAAAACCGGCGGGACTCGGATGGAGTGCTTTTAACGTCCCAACGGTATGAATGGGCGGCTTCCGGCATCACGGCTCAGATCGGCAACCCCGACCTGACCGATTTTCCATACGGCGCGGCCGGTTTCGGCCGCTGGGAACAAATCCTGGGCGCGGGCGGTATCGTCAGCGGCGCGATCCACGAATTCTCCAAGGAAGAACGGGAAATTCTGGAACCCCAGGACATCCGGTCCCTGCTGGTGGTTCCCGTGTTCGTGGGAGGGAATTGGTGGGGGTTCATGGGCCTGGATCAATGCCGGTCCCACCGCGATTGGTCCCTGGTGGAGATCGAAGCCCTGAAGACCGCCGCCGGCATGTTGGGCGGTCTGATCCGGCGCATGGGGATCGAGGACAAATTGAAAGAGGCGTCCCGGGAAATGGAGTCGCGGGCCGAGGACCGGTCCCAGGAACTCGAGGCGGCCCTCAAGGAGAGTGAAACCAAGTTTTACCGTGTGTTTCAGGCCATCCCCGCCGCGGTCAGCCTCAGCCGGCTCGATGACGGCCGGTACACGGAAATCAACCAGGGGTTTACTCGGATGTATGGGTACGAACCCCGCGAGGTTCTTGGCCGGACCGCTTTGGACCTGGGCCTTTGGGCGGATCTGCCCCAGCAATCCGAAGCCCGGTGGGAACGGATCATTGCCGAAGGCCACGTTCGGGATTTTGAATTTCGTTTCCGCCGAAAAAACGGCCAGGCAGGCATTGGTTTGAATTCCGCTCTGGTCATCCTGGACGGCGGCCAGTCTCATATCCTGTCCATTTCCACGGACGTGACCGAACGCAGGAAAACCGAGGAAATCATGCTCCAGGCCGAAAAAATGATGTCTATCGGCGGCCTGGCGGCGGGTATGGCCCATGAAATCAACAACCCTTTGGGCGGGATCATCCTGGGAGCGCAGAATATCCTCAGGCGGCTGGCCCGTGATAACGATGCCAACCGTCTGGCGGCCGACGAACTGGGGCTGGATCTAGACCGGGTTGGAGCGTACATGGCCAAACGGCGGGTGAACGATTTTTTGGGCGGCATTCTGGAAGCCGCCCACCGAGCCGCTCGGATTACCGCCAATATGCTGGAATTCAGCCGCCGGGGTCGGGGGGAAATGAGACCCGTGGACCTTAGAGGTATCGCCGACAAGGCCCTGGAACTGGCGGCCACGGATTATGATCTTAAAAAACAGTATGATTTCAGACAGTTCAAGATAGTAAGGGACTACGAAGACCTCATGCCCATGGTCTGGTGCGATCCCACCCAGATGGAACAGGTGGTGTTTAACCTGATCAAGAACGCCGCTCAGGCGTTGGCGGCGGACGTGGACCATCAAGCCGCCCACCAGATCGTCCTTAGGGTTCGTTCCGAACGGCCCGAAGCGGTCATCGAAGTGGAAGACGACGGGCCTGGCATCGACGAACCCATCCGCAAACGGATATTCGAACCGTTTTTCACCACCAAACCTCCGGGTGTGGGTACCGGCCTGGGACTTTCCGTGTCGTATTTCCTGATTACCGAAAACCACAAGGGGACCATTACGGTGGATTCCGAACCCGGCCGGGGCGCCCGGTTCCAGATTCGCCTGCCGGCTCGACCCCCCTTGGCCGGGATGGCCGAAGGCTGACCGGCCCTGATTCCCTTGGGATCCATTCGATATCGTCGTGAGGGCGTTTCATTCAAGGATTCAATAAGGAAACAGCGGACGTCCAAGGTTAAAAAATTAACCGTATCCGCATCCATTTTTCACATCAGAAATAACCTCGCCCCCCACTATCTTTTGGACTTTCTTCGGATGCTCCCGAGGTTTGAATGGCTTTGTTCGCCCCATGGCGGCGAACCAGGGCCGCATCCTTCAGAGTCATACAAAAGGAGAGGGGCGGATGGACCGGAACATTCTTTTTCTTTGCACGGGTAATTCGGCGAGAAGCCAAATGGCTGAAGCCCTTTTGAAAAAGCACGCCGGGAATCATTTTCAGGTGTACAGCGCGGGCTTGGAGCCCAAGGCCCAGGTGTTTCCTCCCGTTGCCCTGGCCATGCGGGAGATCGGCATTGACATTTCGGGCCAGAAGCCCAAAGGGGTGGAGCAGTTTTTGGGCCGGGTTCATTTCGAAAAGGTGATTGTCGTCTGCGGGCATGCGGAGGAAAAATGCCCCATCATTTTCGGAATGGCGCCGCGCCTGTTCTGGCCTTTCGATGATCCGGCCGCCGCCACCGGTTCCGAGGACGACATTCTGGCCGTGTGCCGAAGGGTCCGGGACCAACTGAACCGGCGCATCCTTGAATGGCTGGGGGAAGAAGGCCTATCCATCCAGCCGTGAAGCAGGATGGAATAAAGGCACAGGGCGCGTTCCTCGCGGCCGGGCCGACAAAGAGCTTTATTTATAAGGGCTTGCTCGCGGGCCTCTGGATTCCCGTTTGACAGCCGGGGATTCCGGGGATTACTATTTACGAAATTGGGAAGAACATTCATGGATCCCGGCTTTTAAAACCGCGGACCGGTAAATGGGACGGGCCGCTCGGGCGGGGGGAAAAAAGGAACCAGCGGCGCGAGGCCGCCGGCGTTCCACCACGGCGAGCCAGAGGGGAGAGAACCGATTGGGGCTATTGGACGGATCGGTGATTGAACGGCTGACAAAGGCCGGCGAATGGCCGGTGCTGGTGGCCGTTCGGCGGGGCTTGGCCCAGGTTCTTCCTTTGATCATCGTGGGCGCGGCCGCTTTGTTGATTCTCAATTTACCCGTGCCCGGGTTCAGGTCCATGATGGACCGCTTGGCCGGCGGCCGCTGGCGCGATTTTTTCCAGATCATCCAGCAGGGTTCCTTCGGCATCGCTTCGCTGGCCGTGCTGATCGCCGTCAGTTTGGCCTACGCCCAGCAGAAGGTGGGCGCCACGGTTCGGTTCCGGGTGAACCCCATGGTCACCACCATGGTTTGCCTGTCCTCTTATTTCGTGGTGGCCGCGCCGCTGGATGGGACTATTTCCCGGGGTTTTTTTTCCTTGAACGGCGGATTGCCCATTGCCTTGTGCGTGGTCGTGACCTGTGCGCCGTTGTTTCTTTTTCTTACGGAATACAGCCCGTTGAACAAATATTCATCGACCATGGGCAGCGACCCGGAAATCACCGACGTGCTGGTGGCGATTCCTTCCGGCGCGGCCACGATCCTGGTTTTCGGGTGCGTTCGGCTGTTCATGGAACAACTGGGGTGGAGCAACCTCCACCTGCGGGCTCAAACCCTTTTCGGAACGCCCTTCGAGGGCGCGGCCGGCGGGCTGGGCACGGGCGTCGGTTACGTGGCGTTGTCCCAGGTGCTTTGGTTTTTCGGCATCCACGGGCCGAACATGCTGGTCACGGTGGAGCAGAGCATTCTGGACGTGGCGTCCCAGACGAATATTCAGGCCGCGGCCCTGGGGCTGGAACCCCGATACATCCTCACCAAACCCTTTGTGGACGCCTTCGTTCACATTGGGGGGTCGGGAAGCACCCTATCCCTGATCCTGGCGATTTTTCTGAAAAGCAAGGAAGTCAGCACACGGCGGCTGGCTCTGGTGGGCCTTCTGCCGGCGTTGTTCAACGTGAACGAAATCATTCTTTTCGGGCTGCCATTGGTGCTCAATCCCTTGTACGCCGTACCGTTTCTTTTGGCTCCGGTGGTCCAAACGGTGATCGCGTACGGCGCGGCAATGATCGATTGGGCGCCCAAAACCCAGGGCGATATGCATTGGACGTCCCCCATCCTGCTGGCCGGGTACGCGGCCACGGGCTCCGCGAGGGGGGCATTGCTCCAGGTGATCTGCCTGGCCGTAGGTACACTGGTGTATCTGCCGTTCGTGAATCTGGCCAATTCGGTGTATCTGCGGCGTTTCCAGAAGGTGATCGGTTCGCTGGGCGCGGCCGCCGACAGCCCCGCCACCAGCCCCAGCGGACGTAAATGCGTGGATTTGCCTGGGCCGGCCGGACAGTTCGCCCGGGCTCTGGCGGCGGATCTGGAGTTGGCTTTGGACCGCGACGATCAGATTTTTTTAATGTATCAACCCGTGGTGGATGTGGATCTGGGGCGGACCGTGGGCGCCGAAGCCCTGCTCCGGTGGCGGCATCCTATACATGGACCGATTCCACCCCATGTGACCGTGGCTTTGGCCGAAGATACGGGGTTGATCTCCCGCCTGGGCATGCGCGTTCTGGCCGACGCCTGCCGGCAGCACGCCGTTTTGATGGAACAGGCCTGGGGCGACCCGATCCTTTCAGTGAATATGTCCGCGCCTCAGTTTGATGACGAGCGCCTGGTGGAAAAGGTGGTCGGCGTTTTGACGGAAACCGGAGTCCAGCCCAATCAACTCAAGCTGGAAGTGACCGAATCCATCGCCTTGAAGCCCGAAGCCCGGACGATCTCCCTGTTGCGGCGCCTAAGGGAGATCGGCGTGCGGGTCTCTATCGACGATTTCGGCATGGGGCATACCTCCTTGAGGTACCTGAAGGAATTCCCGGTGGATACGGTGAAGATCGACCGATCCCTGACTCAGGAATCCGACGGCGGGGTCAACGAATCCATCATCACCAGCATTGTCGGCCTTTGCCGGGCGCTGGGCGTTCAGATCATCGTCGAGGGCGCGGAAACGCCGGAACAATTCCAACGGTTCCGAGCCCATGGCTGTTCTCTGT
>JAGVGV010000171.1 GCA_020056895.1 Deltaproteobacteria bacterium | reverse complement strand
GGGCCTGGATTTTTTCCAGACCGTCCTCCGGATTCAGGACCGGATGGCGGGGCCGGGCCAGCGAGTGGAGCATGCTCTGCAGACCAACGGCCTGAACCTGACCGCCGACTGGGCCCGGTTCCTTAGGCGGCATAAGATTCTGGTGGGCCTGAGCCTGGACGGCCCCCGGGGAGTTCACGACCGCCACCGGAAAACCGCGGACGGAACGGGAACCTGGGACCGGGTCATGGCGTCGGCCCGGCTTCTTCGGGATCACGGGGTCCCGTTCAACACCCTCACGCTGTTGACTCCGGCCAACGTGAACGATCCGGAAGGGTTGTACGACTTTTTCGTGGAACAGGGGTTTGGCGACCTCCAGTTCATCCCCTGTTTCGGGACCGGCGGTCCGGACGGGGCCGGGTCGCCATTTTCCATCACCGGCGAAGAATTGGGCGCCTTTTACCGGCGGTTATTCGATCGGTGGGTCACCCACGGCTTCGGCCGGGTGCGGATCCGGCTGTTCGAAGATGTCCTCCGGTTTCTGCTCGATGGCGCCGCCGCTTCCTGCGGCTGCCAACGGCGGTGCGATTCGTACCGGGTGGTGGAACATAACGGGGATGTGTATCCGTGCGATTTTTACGTATATCCCGAATGGCGGCTGGGCAACTTGGCCAGTGATTCCCTGGCCGGCATGGAACGGTCGGTTCCGGCCCGGGCCTTCGCCGACCGGAAATCACAACTCCCCGGCCCCTGCCTGCCCTGCCTGCTTCGCCCCTTCTGCCAGGGGGACTGCCCCCGGTACCGATCCTGGAACGCGGACGAACCAACGGGCCCTTCGGCCTTCTGCGCCGCCTGGAAATCCCTGTTCGACCACCTGGCCCGCCACCCCCGCAACCTGACGGCCATGGGCCGCCAAGCTCGCGCCGAACACCAGGCGTACATCACCCGCCAGGCCGGCCGGAACGATCCCTGCCCCTGCGGCAGCGGCCGCAAGGTGAAGAAATGTTGCGGAAGAGAGGGAAGCGGGGGGACCTTTTGAAAAAGGTCTCCCCACGCCCCCTCCCAAACTTTTGGCGCCGCCGCCACGCCGGAACGGCCCCCTTCCCCCCTCCCCCCACTTCCTGCGGCCTTGACAAAAACCGGCCCAGTGATTATTTGGGATGGGTGAACTTTCGGGCTTTTCCTTAAGTTCAAAAATCTATCGAAACCCTAAGCAATGAGTGGATGGCGAGGAGGATCGGCACGATGAGGCGGCAATACGCGGTTCTGGCGGGAATGATCGTTCTGGCCCTGGTGATGGCGGTGAGCGTCCAGGCGGCTTTGGCCCAGGAAAAATGCCGGGAGGACAAACCGGCCCGAGGGCTGGTGGCGTCGTTGGCCTATACCAACCTCACGATCAGTCCCGACGATAAGATCCGAGTGGACATCAAGGTGAAAAACACCGGCCGGTCCAATGAAACCGTGATGTTTGAAGTGGTGGAAAAACCCGACGGATGGAAAGCCCAGATCAAAAGCTTCGGCGACGTGATCGGCGGCCTGTTCCTGAGCGAATCCGAAGACCGGAACCTCACCCTGGCCGCTTTCATGGAAAAGGAAGAGGACAAGCTGCCCAAGGGTGAATACAAGTTCACGGTCAAGGCCTCCACGCCGGATGGGTCCCTGTCCCAGACCTCTTCGGTGATCATCGTGGTGGCCGATAAGGAGAAAACCAGCCAGGGCGTGAAGCTGAATACGTCGTACCCTTTCCTCAAGGGGCCTTCGGACAGCAAGTTCGAATTTTCCCTGGATATCAACAACGAATCGGACGAAGACGCGGTGTTCAACCTGTCCGCCGTGTCGCCCGAAGGCTGGGAAGCATCCTTCAAACCGGCGTACGAGGAAAAACAGATCAGTTCGCTGCAGATCAAGGCCAACCAGAGCGGCTCCGTGAACTTCCAGGTCACCCCGCCGGTCAAGGCCGAAGCGAACCAGTACGAATTCGTGGTGCGGGTCCAGTCCGCCAAAGACAAAGCCGAAGCCAGCGTCAAGGTCCAGCTAACCGGCACGTACACCATCAAGACCGGCACGCCCAGCGGCCTGTTGTCCCTGGCCACCCAAAAAGGCCAGACCGGCAATATTTCCTTGTTCGTGAAGAATGAAGGGTCCGCGCCTCAGCGGGAAGTCACCTTCCTGTCCTTCAAGCCCGAAAACTGGAAAATCGAATTCAAGCCCGAAAAGCTGCAGGACATCAAGGCGGGCGAAGTCAAACAGGTGGAAGTGGTCATCACTCCTTCGGACGACGCGCTGGTGGGCGACTATTCCGTGGCGGTCAACGCTCAGGGCGAAAAATCATCGGACGAAGTGGAGTTCAGGGTAACGGTCCGGGCATCCTCCACCTGGGGTTGGATCGGCGTGGGGCTGATCGTGCTGGTCATGCTCTTTCTGGCCGTGATATTCAAGACCCTGGGCAGGCGATGACATGACGGCGGTGGTCAAAACCCAGGACCTAACCAAGGTGTACGGCCGGCAGATCGCGGTGGACCGGCTGAGCCTGGAGGTCCAGGAAGGTGAAATAGATCGGAAGAGCGTC
>JAGVGV010000328.1 GCA_020056895.1 Deltaproteobacteria bacterium | reverse complement strand
TTGATGCCGTAAAGAGGCTGTCAGCGATCAGCGATCAGCTGTCAGCTTATAGGGAAGGAATGCGTATTTATTTGAATTTCAATTTAAAACGAATTCCTTCCGCTAAAGCTGAAGGCCGATGGCTTCCGGTATCCGTTCCATCTCGAGTGGGGCTCTTGGGAAATAAACGGCTTCGATCTCACCAGGCAGCCCCGAAAAACGGAACGGCTGGCGGAAGGCGTTGTCCGGACGTCAAACCGCCCATATAATGTATTGGAGGATGCTTTTTACGTGCGGGAGCCGCTGTCGATGGCGGCTTCTTCCCGAGCGAAAGGGGCGGTTCGATGGCGCGAGAGCCTCTGGAATCCAGATCGGCCCGTTCCCTGTTCGGAGCGGTGTTCCGGAGGATTCGGCTCGACCTGTTCTGGCCGGCGGTGGGGTTGGCCTTGTTTTTCTCGGCCGCTCCCTTCGCTTCCGGCGTCTGGCCATTGGCCCGTTTCGTTTCCGAAGAAGTGGATATTCTCGTGGAACCCGACCGGATTCTGGTGGATGGCGGTTATCATTTTTATAATCCCCACCGTTTTCCCATCCTCCAGGGGTTGACGTACCCCATTGCCGTCGACCCCCTCCATCCCTTGACTGAATCCCCCGCGGCGCTTCGTACCGTGGGCCGGAGCCAGCAAGCGGTCAGGATGTTTCGTTTCGGCTCCAACCATCTCGGTGAATTGCTATTGGCCCCCAGGGAAGAGACCGTTTTTTCCATTCAATACCAGCAGGCCTGCCTGGACCATCAGGCGAAATACACACTGGTCACCACCCGGACCTGGCGAAGACCCCTGGATCGGGCTCGGTTCAGGCTGATTCTCCGGGGTGTTCGCCTGACCGACTCCAACTGGCCCCTGAAACGCGACTCGGCCGGAACCTGGGGCCTCGACCTAACGCCCTTCTTTCCCCAGGAAGACTGGGTGATTCGCTGGAGCTGCCCATGAGATGGCCTAAAGTTACCGGAGGCTTAAGTGTGTTGGTCCTTTTGCCGCTGATTCCTTCGACGGCCTGGGCCAATACCGGTTCGGGCGGAGCCGTTGGTGTGTTGTATTGGTTGGCCGCTTTCCTCGCCCTTGTCCTGTTCACGGCTTTGGGCGGGGGGTATCGGGTCATGGACCTTCTGGAACCCAACAAAAGGTGGCGAACCGAACGGTTGCTCCTTTTGGTGTTTATCGCCTGGGCCTTGTTCGTAATAGTACTGATCGCGGGTGGGGAAGCGTCGTTCGGGTTCGCCGATCTGTCGGGCCCCTTTCTCGTTTTGATGGGCGCGGTTCTGGTCTTTCGGCGAGGCAAGGCCATGGTGAAGGCGTCCCGCCGGATTTCCTCAACGGGCGCCGAGATCGCCGCCGATACCATGCCCGGCCCCGCGAGGTTGGGAGCGAGCGGCGCCCTGTTGATCCTTCTGGCGGCGGCGGGTGGTCTGCTCGCGCTCTTTACCGCGGTAACCGCCGGAAGAACCCCGGATTATCGGGTTCGAGCCTATGATTCCCTGGCCCGATCCGACCTGAAAAAGCTCATCCTGGTTCAGGAACAGTACCACGAAAAACATGGGCGGTACGCCGCCGACCTGGCTTCCTTGAGCGAATCGTTCACGCCCGGCGAGGATATTCAGGTTCGGATCCGGTCCGCCGACGATCGTCAATGGACGGGGATTGTCTGGCATCTTCGGTCGAAAAACCTCATCGAATACCATCCGGATCAAGGTGGGATATCGGCCCCTCGGCCGCGGGACAAAGACGCGGACTCTTCGTCCGGGAGTTCCCCCTGACCGGCCTCTATCGGGTTGCCTCGTCTTGCCCCACGAGACCGAAGGCTTACCTTTTTTGGCAAAAAAAATCTTGACAAGTCTGGCCCCATGGGAGTACAAGCCTGTGGTTGCACCCCACGGGATGGGCCGGTAAAAAGGTCCGGCCGGCGGGCTCGAAAGCTGGCGTAGCTCAATTTGGTAGAGCTCCTGATTTGTAATCAGGTGGTTGCGGGTTCGAGTCCCATCGCCAGCTCCAGAATGGTGGTTCTTTGAAGACGAACGGTTGAACGGAGGCTTTGGGTTCCGGGACGGCCGTCAGTATATCATACCAGCCTAGGTGGGGTTCCCGAGTGGCTAAAGGGATCAGACTGTAAATCTGACGGCAAACGCCTTCGGAGGTTCGAATCCTCCCCCCACCACCACTCTTTTTGAGCGGGATGTAGGAGAACTTCGGATCGACCGAACTACAACCGTGCTTTCCGGTCCAATCCACGGACCGAACCCTGGGCGGGAATAGCTCAGTTGGCTAGAGCGTCAGCCTTCCAAGCTGAGGGTCGCGGGTTCGAGCCCCGTTTCCCGCTCCAATGAACGAATTCCGGCAACGCCGGGGAACCGGAAGTGTCCGGTCCAAGTCCCATGTGGGCCCATGTAGCTCAGTTGGTAGAGCACATCCTTGGTAAGGATGAGGTCACCGGTTCAAGTCCGGTCGTGGGCTCCATCAATCATTTTGTAAAAATCCTCCTGGCGGTTTTGGCCCTCGCGTAGGGTCGCGTCAGGAGTCAACCACTCCGAGGAATTGGTATTTCTGGGCTCCAGAAGGGAGGATTGGCGATGGCCAAGAAGAAATT
>JAGVGV010000398.1 GCA_020056895.1 Deltaproteobacteria bacterium | reverse complement strand
GGTGACTACCCGGATGTTCTTGTCATCGATCTCGAAGCGTTCGATCTGTTCGGTCCACTGAGGAGTGACCGTCAGACGGATGGACAGAAGCACATGCCCATCCATCCGAAAGGTTTCGTTCACGCCGTATTCACCGGCCAGCCGGGCGAGGCGCACTTCCTTGTACACGGCCGCGTCCACCTTATCCACGGTCAATTGAGGCATGGGTGGATCGGCCGCCCAGGCCGCTCCGATTGTCAGCCCCAGGACCAATGTCAATACCACCGCCAACGTCCACGGTTTCATGGGAACCTCCTTTTACAATATGTCACCCTTCGCGGATGGT
The DNA here is from genome assembly GCA_020056895.1 of Deltaproteobacteria bacterium. Classification (GTDB taxonomy): domain Bacteria; phylum Desulfobacterota; class Desulfarculia; order Adiutricales; family JAGVGV01; genus JAGVGV01. The sequence continues at coordinate 5,371 of JAGVGV010000398.1, read as the reverse complement.
CGGAACGAACCAAAAATCCCCTATTCATGGAAAAGTATCGGTCGGGCCTGGATCCGTCAAGGCCCCGCCCTAGGCCTTGAACCGATTCCGTTCTCTTTCGGGCGCGATTTTATATTCCTCCCGTTATCTTCGCCCCACTCAGACTCGCGGGCCTTGATTTTTTAAGGATTTTAAGCAAAAAATGAGGCCCATGGTCGCGGCCGAGGATGAGCCCCGGGCCGCCCCTTGTGGCCATCATCCTTCCCCAGGAGAACCGCTCATGATCGTAGAGCCCATCGGCATCATCCACGGCCCGTTCCGAACCAAAGACGACTGCCCCATTCAACCCGCGTTCGCGTCCAACGCCCCGGGCCGGATCGAAGTGTTTCCCCAGTTCGCCCAAGGGCTTCAGGACATCGAAGGCTTTTCCCACATCTATCTGATTTACTGGCTGGACCGGGCGGGTGAAGTGAAGCTGGTCCGGCCCACGTTTCTCGATGACCGGGAGCACGGCGTGTTCGCCTCCCGCCATCCCTGCCGCCCCAACCCCTTGGGCCTGTCCATCGTGCGGCTGGCGGGCCGGCGGGAAAACATTTTGGATGTGGAAGGGATCGACGTTCTGGATCAGACTCCCTTGCTGGACATCAAGCCGTACGTTCCCAAATTCGACCGGATCGATCAGGCCGCCGAAGGTTGGACGGCCGGTCTGGACTGGCGGCCCAAGCCCAAAGGACGGGAATAGGGCCACGGGCCGGACCCGGCCGGACCGTTCCCCCCTGGACCCGGCCGGACCGGGCGTGGTATGAATGAATATACGGGCTGGGAACCCGTTCGTCAGACCATCCGGTTCTGATCGATTCACCAGGGAAGGAGCTTCCATTACCAAAATATATGGACCGACCGAAGGCCTGAAATCGGTTTTCGAGGATCGGCTGAAGAAACTGTATCGCCGCAAGATCGATCCGGACCGGGTCATTGGCCCGGACCTGGCTCGGGACCTGGCCGATTTGTCCCTTGAAATGGGGCGGCAGATCGGCCTGCTGATCGACCGCCGGGGCCAGGTGGCCCAGGTGATCCTGGGGGAAGCCCGCCGTTTGGGGCCCTTGGAACAGGACTGGCGGACCGGCGGCCTGACCAGGCTTTCGGGCCTGAGGCTGGTGCACACGCACCTGCACGACGACGGATTGGATCCGGACGATCTGGGAGAACTGGCTCAAAAACGGCTGGACCTGGTGGCGGCGTTATTGATTCCGCCGGGGGGCGGCCCGCCTTCCATCGACGGCGCGTATCTAATGCCATCGGCCGAATCCGGCGAAGGGGTGGGCCGTTTTTCCGCCCGTCACACGGCCGAACTGAACCTGGACCTGACGGCTCATATCCGGGCTTTGGAAGAAGAAATCACCCGGCGGCAAATCTTGGGCCGGGAAGTGGGCGAAGGGGACCGGGCGCTGCTGGTTTCCGTGACCTCCCTGGCTCGGGCTGAAGCCGAGGAACGCCTGCTGGAGCTCGAAGACCTGGCCAAAACAGCCGGGCTCAAGGTCATGGGCCAGCGCTTGTACCGTGCCCGCGAGGCCGCCTCGAAAAGAGTGCTCAGCGCCGAACGCTTGCGGGAACTGAACATTCTGGCTTTGCAAAACGGAGTGGACCTGATCGTTTTCGATCAGAACCTGGCCCCTTCCCAGATTTCCTGGCTGATGGGGGAAACCGACCTGAGGATTCTGGACCGGACTCAGTTGATCCTGGACATCTTCGCCCAGCGGGCGCGGACCCGCGAAGGCAAGCTCCAGGTGGAATTGGCCCAGATCAAGTACCTGATGCCCCGCCTGACACTCAAGGATTCGGGCCTGTCGCGCCTGACCGGCGGGATCGGCGCCCGGGGACCCGGCGAAACCAAGCTGGAAGTGGACCGCCGCCGAGTTCGGGACCGTATGAACCGGTTGAAAAAGGATCTGGATCAGGTCAAGGTTCAACGAGGTCTTCATCGGACCCGCCGGGCTCGGGCCGGGTTACCCGTGGTCTCCATCGTGGGGTACACCAACGCCGGCAAAAGTACGCTTCTCAACCACCTGACCCGAAGCGACGTGCTGGCCGAAAACAAGCTCTTCGCCACCCTGGACCCCACCAGCCGGCGGCTCAAGTTCCCTCGGAACCAGGAAATCATCATCACCGATACCGTGGGGTTCATCCGCGACCTGCCTCCGGACCTGGTGGAAGCGTTTTCGGCCACGCTCGAGGAACTGGAAAGCGCGGACCTGCTGATTCACCTGATCGACGCCGCCGGCCGGGATATGGATCGGCGGATCGAGACCGTCGAGAAGATTCTGGGGGACCTGGACCTGGGTGGAACGCCCACCTTGAGGGTGTTCAGCAAGATGGACCTGGTGGAACCGGAAAAGCTGGAGGGGCTTCAACACCGGTACGACGCCCTGGCCGTGAACGCCCTGAATCCGATAACCTTCAGCCCCCTGATCGAGGCCATCAGCCGCCGGTTCGGATTCGAATAGACCCGTGGACCTGATTCTTTATCAACCCGAAATCCCGCCCAATACGGGCAACGTGGCCCGGCTGGCGGCCGCCACCGGAGTGGTGCTCCACCTGATCGAACCCTTGGGCTTTTCCCTGGACGATAAGTATCTGAAACGGGCGGGGCTGGATTATTGGCCGGCGGTCCGGTTGAAAACCTGGCCGGACTGGCCCGCGTTTCGCCAAGCCTTCGGCGGCCGTCTGGTTTTCACGTCGGCCCGGAAGGGCGTGCCGCTTCATCGATACGCTTTTCAGGAAACCGATGGTCTGGTTTTCGGCCCCGAAACGCGGGGGGTTCCGGCGGAACTGCTGGATGGGGCTCCGGACCGGGTGGTTCGGATCCCCATCCACGGCCCGGTACGAAGCCTTAATCTGTCCACCGCCGCCGGGATCGTGCTGTACGAAGCCCTACGGCAGACCGGAACCTTGGACCACTGGTCGTGAGGGCGCCGCTCCGGACCGGTCTCCTCGGGCGGAAACCCAAAGGCCTCCGGAGGACCCAAAGGCTCCCCGAAGGCCAATTATTTCGATAACTGAACGGAATTATTGATTTTTTGTGACGATCCAGAGGGCGAAGCCCCAGTTCGCCTTTTCCCAATCCAATCGATCGGTCAGCCCTTGCAGGGCCATCATGCCGGGTAGATCGGGGTACGCGTCCTTCAAGCGGGCCATGGATTGTTTCTGAGGGGCGATGTAGGCTTCCCAGCCGTCCCGGCCATCGTCCATGATCTCGACGGACCCCCATTTACCGAAAAAGGCCGTGGTTTCGTCCAGGCTCATTTGGGGTTCTTCCGGGTCCTGTTCCCCGCCGGGCCAGGCATAGGGCAGGCCGATCACCAGCTTGCCGCCGGGCTTGAGAATGGGCTGAAGGGCGTTCATCCCTTCTTCCATGGTGGGCCACAGGTACGGCAGGGCGCCGTTGATGATGATGACGTCCCACTGGGACCGGGTCCGGGCCACGAATTCCCGGGCATCGTCCAGAATGAACTCGCAGCCTTCATACAGCCCGGTGTGTTCGGCTCGGGCCCAGGCTTCGCGGATGAATTCGGGCATCAGGTCCACGCCCACCAGCCGGACTTTGTACACATGCACCATGGGGAGGGTTACCCCGGCCTTGCCGCAGCCCAGGTCCAGCACTCTGAGGCCCGGTTTGAGGCCCAGCACCTTGCCGAGCTGGCGGATGGTGGTGTCGCGGCAGGGGTTGATGACGGTTTGATCGATGAACAATTCCGCCAGAAGAGGAACCAACCCTTCGTCCATGCCGGCAATCTTGGCCAGGCGGGCGTATGCTTCGCGCTCGTTCATAAACACCTCGAAAAAAATACCGTGACGGCCGAATACGTTCAGGCTCAGGGGTACCATCGACCTTCGGCCTTGTCAAGGCATCCCCGTCTTGACAACGGCGGTCTGGAGGGCGTAGGACGGAAATTCCCGCACGGCCGGCCGGGTTTCGGGTTTGAACCGGATACGGCCGATGGGGCCAGGATGGACAAAACCTAATGGACACGGTGCTGGGGGTCATCACCCTCTGGAAGGTGCTGGGCGCCTTTGGCCTGATTCTTTTGCTGAACCGGCTGCGGCTGAACCTGGGGCTGGCGCTGCTGATTGGTTCAGCGGCCCTGGCGGTCATGATGGGCTTGGGGCCCCGGGCGGCGGCGATGGCCTACGCCAAGGGGATACTGGACGCCGAAGTGCTTTCCCTGATCGTGGCCGTGGTTTTTCTGCTGGTGGTCAGCCGTTTGATGTCCGACACGGGACAGCTCGAACGGCTGGTCACCAGCTTTCAGGGTTTGATTCCCGGGGCCCGGATGACCAGCCTGATCCTGCCCGCGTTGATCGGCCTGTTGCCCATGCCGGGAGGCGCCCTTTTTTCCGCGCCCATGATCCAGACCGCCTGCGAACGGACATCGGCCGGTCCCGAATTGAAAACCGCCCTGAATTACTGGTTCCGGCACCTTTGGGAGGTCTGGTGGCCGCTGTATCCCGGCGTGGTTCTGGCGGTGAGCCTTTTGGGCGTTCCGGCCTGGCGGTTCATCCTGGGGGGATTGCCGTTGACCGGGGTCATCGTTCTGGGCGGGATGATCCTCCTGTGGCCGGCGCTGAAAGAGGACCGGCCGCCGGACGCGAGGCCGGGAACCATAAGGGAGCGGCTGAAGGACTTCGGCCGGGAAGTCCGGCCCATCACCCTGGTGGTGCTGGCCGTACCCGCGGTTCAAGTGGTGGAACTGGTCCTGGGGTGGGACCTGCCGCCCTTGTCCGCCGTGTTTCTGGGCTTGGTCCTGTGTTTGACCGAAGTGATCCGCCGGAACCGGATCCCTTGGCGACAGGTGGCCCAAGCCTTGACCAATAAGACCATTCCCCCCATGGTTCTCCTGATCCTGGCCATCATGGCGTTTCGAGGCATGCTGGTCGAAAGCCGGGCGGTCCAGATGATCCAGGCCGAACTGACTCGGGAAGGAATCCCCACCCTGTGCGTGATTCTGGCCATGCCTTTTCTTTCCGGCATGGTCACTGGAATCGCCATGGGCATGGTGGGCGCCTCCTTCCCCCTGGTCGTGCCCCTCATCGCCCACCTTTCCGGGTTGGATCACGCGGCGCACGCGGCCCTGGCCTATGCTTTCGGATACCTGGGCATGATGCTTTCCCCGGTGCACCTTTGCCTGTTGGTCACCCGCGACTTTTTCGGCGCCAACCTTTTGGGCAGCTATCGGTATCTGGTGGGTCCGGCCCTGTTTTTCGTGGCCGGATCCTTTTTACTGTTCGGGATCACCCGATTGTTCATTTAGAGCCTAACGAACCCCAATTGATCCGTTTACCCGCCCAGCGGGCGTTCTAATGGGTTTACGTCTCCCGTTGCGGGATTCCCCTG
>JAGVGV010000319.1 GCA_020056895.1 Deltaproteobacteria bacterium | reverse complement strand
GTGGGGCATGCCTTAGGAAAAGGGCCGGACGTTGACCCGGATTTCCTTCAGGTCCTCCATATCGGTCACGGCCAAATGAATGTCATCGATGATGGTTTTTTCTTCGGCTGGGGAGGCTTCGACATCAACGAATACCCGTCCCCGGTCGGAACGCACCGCCACTTGAGGGTAACGACCCACCAGCGCGGCGCGGATCCGGGCCGAGAGGGTCAGGTCGTCCAACACCTGTTGGGATTGGGGCGTAGCCTCGAATTGAGGAAGACCGGCGGCTTGGCAGATGAGGTCCACGGCGTCTTCCACGCTCAATTTATTGATGTGAATCACTAAATCATACAGACCCGGGTCATGGGTATCCACGCCGTACAGGGATTGGCTCCACCGCCGGCGTTCCTCGTCATCCTTCCGGAGAACCCGCAGGGCCTCGTCCGCGGTGATTCCTTCCCGCGCCACCTCTTCCCGAACACGGGCTTCGATATTGGAAACAATGCGGACCTTCAGGGCATGGGCCACGCCTTTGAGGAAAAAGTGGCCCGCCAGGCCGTGGTACACCACGTTGTCCTTCCGTACGCAATCGAGAAAGGCCATGGTGATAAAGGCCACGTACCGTTCCTTGCCCAGGAAGAAGCGGTCCAGAATGGATGGCGCGTCATGGAGGGCCCGGACCAGCTTGGTTTCCGGGATGTTGAAATGCTCGGAGGCTTCCAGCAACACCTCCCGGGAGAGGCAATCGTATTTCAGCCTGGCGGCGACCTTTTCGGCCACCTCTTTCCCCCGGCTGTACGACCCGCGTGAAATGGTAATGATGGGCATACGCCTCCCCTTTTCATCGGTATGCGTTCAACGGCGGTCCAATGGTTCGGGCGAGGCAGGCCTCGCCCATTCCCGATGGATGGTTCAATGGTATCATTGATGTTCGCCGGCCGGCAACCGGGGGTTTCAGGAAATATCCAATCGGGGCCGGGGACGCCGGACTTCGGGTCCGTTTTTTTGGCGGCGAGGTCCGTCGGGTCCAACCCTTTTTTCCGGACTATCCATGGACCCGTTCCGTTGCCCCGTCAGTTCGGATACGGAAAAAAAGCAATACCAATCCCCCGGCTTGGGCGCGGCCCACAAAATGGCCCCCAGCCGCTGGCGCAACGTTTTGGCCGGAGCCAGCCCTTCACCCGTCCGGATGGAACCCGGGGCATGAGCCCGACGCCGGGTGGTCAACCATTCACCCGTCCGCATGCCCAGCGCCACCACGCAAAAGCCGATAACCCCCAGAGTGAAATAGAGCCCCATGGTCATTTCCCTTCCTCCTTTTTGGACGCCGAACCAGCCCCATGAAGGAGGGGCCGGTTCGGTACCATGCCTTGGGTCACCCTTGAGCCATTTCCGGTTCGGGAATGGCCATCGCCTGAGCCATCATCGCCCGGCGGGCCTTGAACATGCTGCCCAGAATGATCAGCGCCCCCACCAGCAGCGCCAGGCACATGAGCACGAAAGAAACTCCATTGAGCACCTTCACCCAGCCGTCGCTCAAGGACATCAAGTCCAGTTGGTGGAGATAGGTCGGCAGGGCGATGCCCCGGCTCAAAGCCACGATGAGCATGATTACCCCCATGACCACCTTGATCATGTACTCCTTGACGTACGTGGTGCCGATGGCGCCCAACTGAACCCCCAGCAGGGAGCCCCCCAGAATGATAAGGACCAGCCGGATATCCACCATGCCGTAATAGGCCCAGATGAGGGTTCCGCCCAATCCCATGACGAAGGCGATGACGAGTTCCGTGGCCGTGGCCATGATGCTGGCCACGCCGATCAGATACATCATGCCCGGCACGCCGATGAATCCGCCCACGGCGATGGTGGCGGCCAGGACCCCCGTGGCCAGACCGATGGGCACGGTAATCCACAAGGAAATGCGTATGTTCGCGGTCTTGAAGTGGATCATGGGCCACAGTTCGATGGCCTGAAGCCGACGGACCAGCCCGCTGTTGGCGGCATTGGATTCATCCCGGGCGCTCTTGATGGCATCCCGCATCACCAGGGAACCCACCACCAGCAACACCGAAAGAAAGGCCAGGCTTACGTACAGGTTCGATCCCGCTTGCCCCCATCGGCCCAAAATCCATGTTTGGATCTGAATTCCCAACTGAACGCCGACTTCCGCCGACACGCCGAGAATCAACCCCATTTTGATGTCCACCTGGCCGTACTTATGCCGCTTGATGGCCCCCACCAGCGCTTTGGGAAATTTGTGGCACATGTTGGTGGCCACGGCCACCGTGGCCGGCACGCCCAGGCTCATCATCCCCGGCGTAAGCACGAAAGCCCCGCCGGAACCGATAAACCCACTGACCAGACCTCCGATAAACCCGAGCCCGAACAAAAAGAGAATGGTGAGCAGATTTAAATCGATGAAATTCAGAGCCTCGGTTCCTATGGTGTGCATGGCATCCATCCCTTTGGGTTGGCGGTTAAACGGATAAAGTGGCCCGGGGCCGGGTGTCCTTGCGGCGAACCTGGCGAGCCTTGGATTCGGTGGGCTGAAGAATGATCGTTTTGGACGCTTCGAGGCCCAACGCCGACCACAGTTCGCTGGCGAAAGTGCCGTGGACGTAGGAACAAAGAAAAACCGTCGCCACCGGAATCAGGGCGTAAATGCCGCCTTGTTTCGTCAGCGACATGACCGGATCGGCCAGCGCGAAAAAGCCCGCGTAAAAGCCGGCCGTCAAGGTCCCGAACAGGACCGTTCGCCCCAGTTTGTTCCTTTTTTTGTTGGTCGTTTCCATTGAGCCTCCTCGATGGTTTTTTTCTTTGGACAATCCATTCCCTCCAACCGGAGCGAGGGACACTTTTTCCAGTTCCAACCGAGGGCCGGAGTCTTGGGGCGCCGTCCCCCCTTGAGGTTCCAGGGTGAACACCGGAGATGAAATCTCTTCCCGTAAACCATCCCCGGCCAATTCCGGCCCCACCACCACGAACTCCACCCGCCGCCGCTCCCGAATCACGCTTCGGATGGCGTCCGCGATCCGGCCTTCGGTGATTACGTGGTCAAAATGAGTTCTGCCTTCGCAGCAAGCCTGAAAGGAAAGGGCGTTTCGGCGGGCCGCTTCCACGAACCGGCGGTGGTCCTTATCCCCGGATTCGCCTTCCGAGAAAGGACGAACGTACACCGCCACCAGATCGTGCCCCAGCCGCGCCGCCACGCTCACCGTCCGATCCATGGCCGATGGGCTGAAACCACTCTTCCGGGTCACGGCCAGAATCCGCTTTCGGTCCCGGCCGCCGTTGATCGATTCCATGGACGTGTCGGCTCCCTGCATCCCTCCAACCTCCCCCTGGCGCCCAGCCGCTGGTTTCTTTACCAAGAACCGAGCCAATTCATAACCTGTTGTTTTTACATGATAGTTATGAATTACCCGTAAATGGAGCCGAAGGGGAAGTTGCATTTCGCAACGATCAGGAGGGAGCCGCTCTCTTGGATACCGGGAATTCTCACGTGTGGGCGCGGAGTTCTCGCAAGCGAATGGATGTTGCATTTTGTATCGCCCCATCCGAACTGTTTCAATACGCAACCATGGACAGGGTCCGCCGATTCCGTTAAGCTACAAAAAAATTGTTTCGTCGCCCGGAGTCTCTTGGCCGGAGCCGTTTGGGGCATGGATACGCTCCTTCGGCGCCTTTCGGAAAGGCAGGCAAACGGTGTTTTTTCGCAAGGAAACCGAACCACCTCCGGTGGACAAGGCGTTATCCGATCTGGCCGAACGGCTGAAAAAAGCCCAACCGCCGGCGAACGTGGCCGAAACGGTCCAAAAGGAACTGGCCAAACTGGAGCAAACGGATTCCTCCGTGGCCGAGTATTCGGTTGGGTTGAATTATTTGGATTTCGTTCTTGGTCTTCCCTGGAATCATTGGACGGCCGACAACCTGGACCTGGCCCGGGCTCGGGAGGTATTGGAACAAAGCCACCATGGCCTTGGCCCGGTCAAGGAACGGATT
>JAGVGV010000531.1 GCA_020056895.1 Deltaproteobacteria bacterium | reverse complement strand
GACGTACGTAACCTGGGGGAGGCCCAGGGCTTCGGCCGTTTGCGGTCCGATCTGGGCGGTGTCGCCGTCAATGGCCTGCCGGCCGGCGATCACCAGATCAAAGGGTTTCAGGGTTTCCAGGCATCGGCCCAAGGTGAACGACGTGGCCCAGGTGTCGGCTCCGGCGAAATTGCGGTCCGTCAACAGCACCCCTTCGTCCGCGCCCATGCCCAGGGCTTCGGTCAAAACGTCCACGGCCTGAGGCGGTCCCATGGTCACGGCGGTTACGTGGCCGCCATGCTTTTCTTTCAGCCCGATGGCCGCTTCCAGGCCGCTCCGGTCCTCGGGATTCAGAATGCTTTCCACTCCCTCGCGGATCAGCGAACCGGTTTTGGGATCGATTTTCACTTCGGACGTGTTGGGCACCTGCTTGATCAGCACCATGATCTGGATCCCGGCGGACATTCCTTTGCCTCCATTCGTTCCATGAAAAACCCGGCTGGTCCCTCGGAAGGCCGGCCGGCGGAACCGGCGGCCAGACCGAGGTTACACCCGGGTGGTTTCGCCCGCGCCCATCAGGCCGGACGGCCGGGCGAAGAGGACCAGGAGCAATATCACGAAGGCGATTACGTCTTTATACGTGGACGAGACCAGCCCGGCGCCCAGAGCTTCCACCACGCCCAGAACCAGCCCGCCCACCACCGCGCCGAAAAAATGGCCGTACCCGCCCAAAACCGCCGCCGCGAACCCTTTCAGGCCCAGCATCACGCCCACGTCGTACGTCAAAGTGCTGATGGGCACGATCAACAGGCCCGCCAAGGCCCCCACGCCTCCGGCGAGGGCGAACGAGACCATCACCACTCGGGACACATCGATCCCCATCAAGGCCGCCGCCCTGGGGTCCACGGCCACGGCCCGCATGGCCTTGCCGTACAGGGTCCGCGTGAAAAACAGATGCAAAAGCGCCACCGCGCCCAGGGTGATGCCCATAATCCAGAGGCTTTGGGGCATGATTGTGGCTTCGAGAATCCGGAAGGGCCGTTCGCTGCCCAACGGCGGGAGGGCCATTGAGCTTTTTCCCCAGATCACTTTGATGAGGCCCCGGATGAGGTGCGACGCGCCGATGGTGATGAATATCAGGAGAATGATCGACCGCCCTCGGGCCGGCCGGATGGCCAGGCGTTCCAAGGCCACGCCCACCAGAGCCACCGACGCCACCGAAAGCAAAATGGCCGGGGCCATGGGCAGGCCCACCTGGTTCAAAAACGTGTACATCATCATCCCGCCCAGGGTCACGAAATCCACCTGAGTGAAGTTCATCAATCCGGTGGCGTTGTGAATCAGGCAGAAACCCAGGGCGATCAGGCTGTACACGGCGCCCGTGGTAAGCCCTGAAATCAGGAATTGGATGGTCTGATCGACCAAGGTCATGAGTGATTCCCTTAACCGTGAAGCGCCGGTCCAGCGCCCTTAACGTGGGTCAAGTTGTCTCTTCCCCTCGCCCCCGGGCGCCGGGGGCCAAGGCCCCGGATGCCAATTGGGACCAGGGCTACGCCCTGTGTCCCCGGGAGAGGGCGGGGTGAGGGGGCGTGTCGGCCGGCCAGCTTCAGATCGCCCCTTTTTCCTTCAGCCGGGCCAGTTCCTGGTCGGACCGACCCAAGGCGCCGCCGTACACGGCCTGGTTGTCCTGGCCGAACCGGGGCGGAAAGGTCAAACGGCCGCCGGATTCCTTCAAAAACGGGGTCATGAAGGGGGGCGGAGCCAGGGTGATTCGGGTTCCGGTTTTCGGGTCTTCGGCCCAAAGCAAGTTGCCTTTCACCAACGGGTCTTCCATCACCTGGGCAATGGGATTGATCTGGGACGCGGCCACGCCGATTTGGTTCAGGGCGGCCAAAGCCTCGGCCGTGGTCATCCGGCCAAACACTTCGGCCAGAGCCTGGTTGAGGTTCGCCACATCCCGGATGCGGCCCGCGTTTTTCCGGTATTCGTCCTTGGCCAGTTGTTCGAAGCCGGCCAGTCCGGTCAGGGCGGCCCATTGCTTGTCGTTCCCCACGGCCAGGTAGATGTACGAATCCCGGGTGGGATACACCGACACCGGGGCGAAGAATTCATGAGTGTTCCCCCGGCGGCTGATGGTTTTGCCCAGGGCCGTCAGGGTGATGGGTACGGTCAGCCAACTGGTGGTGCTCATGAACATCGACAAATCGATCCGGCCGCCCTGACCGGTCACGGATCGTTCGTACAGGGCTTTCATCACCAGGCCGTACGCATGTTCGCTCGTACCCATATCGGGCAGGGGAATGCCCACCACCTGAGGAAACCCGCCGGCTTCGCCGGTCAATTCCATCAAACCGCCCCGGGCCTGGAGAATGGGATCGTACGCCGCTTCGTTGCTTTGGGGGCCGAAGCCCGTCACTCCCAGCCAGATCAGGTCCGGCCGGATGCTTTTCAGCCGGTCGTAGGCTATCCCCAACTTTTCGTAGTTGCGGGGGAGCTGATTCGTGGCGAAGACATCCACGTTCAGGCGGACCAGGAGGTCGTCGAACAGCGCCAAACCATCCGGGTCGCCCAGGTTGATGGTCAGGGCTTCCTTGCCCGCGTTGATGGCCATGAAATAGGAATTCATCCGGTTTTCGCCCAAAAAAATTTCGCCGATCATCCGGTTGGGGTCGCCGTACACCGGATGCTCCAGGCGGATGACTCGGGCGCCGTCCTGAGCCAGTCGATAGGTGAGGTACGGCAGGACGGTGGCTTGTTCCAGGGACAGGACGGTCAGGTTCCGGAAGGGATTCATGAGCCGCCTCCGATTGGGATAAGGAGTTGACAGCCGGGGTGGGGAGCCCTAAAATTGGTGTTCATTGTATACCGTATACCGTCCGGGCTGTCAATATGGTCTCTTGGAGAATCAGGGGACCTCGCCGGCCGGGACGATGCCCCATACCCCTCAAGCCGTCCCAACGGAGACCGCCATGCGCCTCCCTCGCTTCGATTATCAAGCCCCCGCCTCGCTGGCGGCGCTTTTGGCTTTGCTGGACCAAAAGGGGCCGGCCGCCGTGATCCTGGCCGGCGGAACCGATCTGCTGCCCCGGATGAAACACCGGCTGGTTCCGGCCGAACTGGTGCTCAGCCTGAAAAATCTTCCCGGTCTGTCGGACATCCGGCTGGACGGCATCATGCTTCGGATCGGCGCCATGGCCGAACTGTCCCGGGTGATCGAACACGAAACGGTGAAGAAGGAGCTTCCTGGCCTGGTCCAGGCGCTCAAAAGCGTGGGGGCGGCCGGGATCCAGCACCACCGGGGCACTTTGGGTGGAAACCTGATGCTCCAAACCCGCTGCCTCCATTACAACCGGTCCGATTGGTGGCGGTCCGGCCGGGAACGGTGCCACAAGAACGGCGGCCAGGTCTGCCATGCCTTGGTGGATTCCAAGGACTGCCACGCGGTGATGCAGTCGGACGGCGCGGCCATGCTCGCGGCGCTGTCGGCTCAGGTGGCGCTGAAGAGCGCCAAGGGGGAACGGATTCTGCCGGTTCAAGACCTTTTTTCGGGCAAAGGGGACGCGCCCTTCACCCTTTCCGTCGGTGAAATAGTAACGGAAATCCAGATTCCGCTGCCTCCG
>JAGVGV010000397.1 GCA_020056895.1 Deltaproteobacteria bacterium | reverse complement strand
TCCGCGCTTCGGGGGGCCGCGCCCGTAGGATCGAAGTCAAGATAGGTGGTGAGCCCCTTTTGCCCCAGATGATAGGGGACCATGCTTCGGAGGCGGATCAGGAACTCGACGGACTTGCCCGAGGACTGGGTCGGTTTGATCAAATTGACGGCGCTCTGGAAATAGGAAGTATCCAGCGCCCGCGACAGTTCGGGGCCGATCGAGGCCGGTCCCACGGACAGTATCACGGTTTTACCGCCATCCCGGGAAAGCACGTTCGGGGACACCAGTTTGTCCGTCCGAATCATCAACCGGGTCCTCCCGGTACGTCCCACGGGCTTGAAATCCACGCCCGTAATCCGTGCGGTCCCACCGGCCATCTGAGCGGCGGTCAAAGGCACATCCGGCACATCGAGGTCGGCCGAGGTCACGGTACCGGCGTTTTCCACCAGAACCACCAGGTTGTTGTTTTCCCGGACCACCTGATACGTAGTGAGGCGGGTCAGTTCGATCCGAACGCGAACCGTGTTGGTTTGGCCGGCGGCGGGAGCCACTTCCACCCGGTCCACCAATCCGTTCCGGACCTGAGTTACGCCCTGAACGGTGGATGCGGCCTGGCCGGTCACGTCCATTACGATGGCCGGTGGCTGGGATTCGAGATCGGCGCGGTACGTCAATGGCTGAGCACCCGTGATGACGACCCGGGTTTGACGACCGGCGTCTTCGGACTTGAGGCCGAGAACGGTGGCGGAACCATCCGCCGCGCCGTCCGCGCCGCCGGAACCCTCCGCTCCTGAGCCGGTGTTCGTTCCCGGCGTGGCGCAACCGGTCAGGAACAAGGCCAAGCAGAGGACCAGGATGACCGCCTGAAGAACGAGCCTTGCCCGATTCATTTCGTTTCTCCTTCGGTACGAGGAAGCTTCAAGCTGGAGACTTTGGTTTTCTTTTCCCCTTTCAAGGTCTTGGTCGGTTCCTCGACCTCCACCGTATCGGGGAGAATCTGGATCACCTTGCCTCCGTTTTTGCCTATTTTCGTGCCAACGCTGATGATGTACCCCAGGCCGGCGGTATCCTCCACCAGCGCACGGGTGTTTTCCCCGGCCACGACGATAGCCACCAGCCGAACCTGAGCCAGGTCCATCTTCTCCAGCGGACCTTTCGGCTCCCCTTCGACCACCGGTGTTTCCTCGACCGTCGTCGCCGCGAAAACCGCCGTGATCGGCTGGAAGGGGTCCACCATCTGGTTCGCGTCAAAAACGTACTTGGCCGCCTTGGCGTCGTACATCTGTTGGAGTTTTTCCATGGTCATGGGGGACTCCTCGGCCGGAGGCTCGGCTTTCTTGGCCTCGCCGGGTTTGGCCGGTGTCTTGGTGGACGCCGTCGGCTGGGGAGCGGGAGGTTCCGCCTTCTTGCCTTTACCGAAAAGACCTTCTAGAAAGCAGCCCCCCGTGGTCAGGATCATCAGGCTCAAAGCTAAAACCACCAGAGCACGGAATCCTCGAAGGGCCCATGGGCTTCGCGTCCGATTCGTCTGAGGCATAGGGAAACCCTTATGGCGTCTCATGGTCCGTCCTTACTTTTTACCTTTGGCCGCGGCCCGGGTTTTTTGTTCCTCGATCTCCTCGGAGGTCAAAAACCGGAACGTTTTCCCCAGGCAATCGGCGGTCAGGGTCATTTCACCATCGACCAATTTGGGTTGCGCCATACGCACGTTCTCGATGTTCACGATCCGCTCCAACCGTCCCAATCGATAAAAAAAGTTGGCCACGTTCAGATAGGGACCTTCCACCTTCATGTCGAACGCGATTTCCGCGTAAAAGTCCTTTTTGGTTTCAGGCTGCGGCTTGAAGAAGACTACGTTCAGTCCGGATTGATGCCCATTTTCGGAAATGGCTTCGAGCAGCCGATGGACTTCTTTTTTGGTGGGCAGGAATTTTTTGGCGAATTCAAACTGCAACCGGACTTCGTCCAACCTCTTTTTGATGATGGGGATATCGCGAGCCTTTTGTTTATGCTGCGTGATTTTGGCTTCGAGATCGGCGATGACCGTTTCGTTCTCTTTGATTTTGACCGTGACCGGCGAATACAGGAGAAAGTAGAAAACCACGCCAAAGAGGGCCAGCGTGCCGAACAGGATGGCCAGCTTATGGGGCTGTTTCAGCTTTTCCAGTTTTTGGTATGGCAGTTTCACGGCGCCCCCCTATTGGGTCTTGGTGTCCGGTTTACCCGCCGGGCCCTTGCCGGCTTCGTTGGCCTTCGGGGTTTCGTCCAACACCACCACGCAGTTGATGATGAACGTCTTCAGGGCCAAGGAGGCTTTCAGGGTCTGCTGGGTTGAAACCAACTCCACGTTGCGGAAAATTCCTTTTGGAGCGGCGGCCGGCGTGGTTCCATCCGGGGGTTTGGAAACGTCCCCCGCGGGTCCGGAGGCGGGCGTGACGGCTACGTCGTCGGCCGTGGGATCCAGACTGGCCATGAACAACACGATACTCTCATTATCCAGAGCATCGCCGCCGATCGTCAAACGTTCGCCGGTCTGAGTCAATTCGGAAAGGTACACTCGATCCCGGGGGATGCGGCGGCTGACTTCCTCGAGAATCTTGACCGGACCGCGCCGTTTGGTTTCCAGGTCCATGACGATCTTCAGCTTGTCGTTCAGGTCGGACTCTTCTTTTTTCAGCTGTTCCACGGCCGCCACTTTCTTTTTGAGGTCGGCCTCTTCCACCGTCAGCGCTTCTTTTTCCTTTTCCTTCTGAGCCAACCGGGACGTGGTGGTCACGTACACCAAGCCCATCAGCACGAGAGCCGCCGCCACCGAAATGAAATAAATGGCGACGGCCCGCTTGATGGCTTCTTTTCGCTTGATTTCACGAACTGGAAGGAGGTTGATGCGGATCACAACGTTTCCCCCCTTCTCAGAGCCAACCCCAGACAGATCGACGCCTGAGGGGCTATGGATTCGATGTAGGATGGGTCAAACACCTTCTGGTTAACGCCGATTTTCTCGAACGCATTAAACAGACTGGTGGGGATTTCCAGTTCCTGCTGGAAGTACCGGTCCAACCCGGGAAGGCGGGAAGACCCTCCGCTCAGATAAATGTGAGTCAGTTTCTCCCCGGGGTAGCTGGCTTCCAGATAATCCACGGTCCGCCTTGATTCCGCCACCCAGTTGCCCACGGCCCGGCCGACGATTTCTTCCACCGCCTCCTGGTCCGGGGCGTCCCGGCCCCCCATCTTGATGGCTTCCGCCTCATGATGGTCCACGTTGAACCGATCCTGGATTTCGGATGTGATGGTGGCTCCCCCTATGGCCGCGTCCTTGGTCATCAGGGAGTGCCCATCCTTAATAATGTTGATGTTCATTTTGTTGGCTCCGATATCGATCAGAGCCACGGTCTCACGGACATCAGGATGAGTGTGGGTGAAGGCGTTTTCAAGAGCGAAAACGTCCACGTCGATGATCGTTGGTTTGAGCGCGGCGGCGGTCAGGAGATCGACGTACCCATCGATCACCTCTTTCTTCGCCGCCACCAGGATGACCTCCATCTGGTCTTCGGACTGGCTGCTCTCGCCTATGATCTGGAAGTCGACGTTCACTTCGCTGATATCAAAGGGTATGAACTGCTCCGCCTCGACCTCGATGTTCTTGGCCAACTCATCCCGAGTGGCCTTGGGCAACGTGATCTTTTTGATGATCACCGAATACCCCGAGATGGATGTGCAGACGTTTTTCAGATTCACCTTCAGGGACTTGAGCAGATTCTTGATGGCCGCGGCCACCACTTCCCGCTCCTGGATGGTCCCCTCGATGATTGCTTCGGGTGGCAACGCGACTTGGCCGATCGTGTTCAGGACCATCCCGCCCTTGACCTGGTCCAGCACGACCGCCTTGATCGAGTACGACCCGATGTCCAACCCCAGTATCGATTTGCTTGCGCCGAACAATCCCACGACCCCGTCTCTCCGATCAAAGAGTGCGGTTAATCGTCTTCGCCAAAAATCTTGTCCTTCTCGTCCAAACTGTAACCTAGGGCGAGGATGATCTTCCGCTTGGTTTCCATTCGGCAGTCTTTCCCACTTTCAATGCGGTCGATCGTCAAGGGGGAAACGCCCGCTTTTCGAGCCAGCTCCGCCTTGCTCATCAAAAGTTGCTCCCGAATTTGTTTCAAGGAGTTTCTACCCAAGGCTCCTCCCCCCTTCGGTCATGTTTCCCTTTGGCGTACCGCGCATGGAGGCTACCCTTCAGGCTGAAGCGTTAATTCCGGCCTCAAACTCAATTGGCCTTTGGTACATACTATTTCACCATTTCTATGCTCCAAAGTCAAGCACTTTATTTTAATTTAGTATAAATTTTAATAAGTTATACCCTATATGGTGTGAATAAGGAACATTAACACAACATATAGAGCCCGACCGGGGGGGCGAATAGAGACCTTTCCATAGGTCCAATCCAAGGAATGAAACCACCATGAATACCACCGGAAATTGTTCGTTTTTCGTCTGGAATACCCACGGCGGGAACAACATGATGCGAACGATATATTGAATGGCACAAGGGAGTGTGTATCCGCATTTCCAAACGCAAATGTTTCAATGAAAAAACTCGTTTTAACCATCTTTTCATTTTGAAATTTTTTCCATGGGACAATACGAAACGAACGGAAGCGGATTCCACCAAGACACCGCCATTTCAAAAGGCTTGAATTCAGCGTTTATCCAATGGACAATCGGGGGCGCATAACAGATTCGGTTCCAAACCGGCTAAACCTCCATCCAACCGTTGGGTCCACGCGGGCCACGGGCCGGCGGCCGGACGGCGATATCCATTATTGTTACGGCCGATTAGGACTTTACAAAGCGGGGCCACTGCCCTATGATCCGCCCTTGGGTTCGGTCCGCCGGCTCACCCCCGCGAACCGGCCCCAACCATGTTCCCGGTTCAGGCCGGTTCAAAGGAAATCCCCTCAATAAACAAGGCGGCCATGTTCCTGACATTGAATCCAAGCGCCGGGTCCCCCAGCGGCCGCCGGCCCAAAAGCCTGTGGCGGGAATACGCGGAAGCCATTTTCCTGGCCGTCGTCCTCGCGCTTTTCATCCTCTTGTTCGTGGTCCAGGCCTTCAAGATTCCATCCGGGTCCATGTTGCCCACCCTCCAGATCGGGGACCACATTCTGGTTCTCAAGTTCATTTACGGAGTCCGCCTGCCCTATTGGAACAAGGTTCTGATCCCGATCAAAACGCCTCAGCGGGATGACGTGGTGGTGTTCATTTTTCCCGTGGATCCAAGCAAAGACTTCATAAAAAGAGTGGTGGCCATACCGGGGGACAAGCTGGAAATCCGGAATCGAAGGCTTTTCGTCAACGACCAGCCGGCCATGGACGAGCACGGATATTGGGGAGATCCCGACCTTCATCCGATTCGGCTGAAGCCCCGAGACGACATGGAGCCGCTGGTGGTGCCGGAAGGCAAATTATTCGTCATGGGCGACAACCGGTTGTCCAGCCACGATTCCCGGTTTTGGGGATTCGTGGATCAAAGCGCCGTTAAGGGCAAGGCGTTTTTGGTGTATTGGTCCTGGGAGGATGGTTGGAGCGTGCGCTGGAGCCGTCTGGGCAGCCTGATCCAATAATAGAAGCCATATTTGAAAAATAAAGCGAGCCCCCACCTGCCGCTTTTGAGTGTTTCTGCTCCTGGCGACATGATTTCCACGTTATTTAAGCTCATTCCGAACCGAAGCCGGCGCCCTTGCTCGACAAGAACCTCTTTTCCGGCCTTTTTCTTCCATCGATGTGGCACGCGCCTATTTTCGTGGTATACTCAGTTGGCACATGGGCTTGGGGAGCCCGTTGGGCGGCCCGGTGGCCGGTTTTGGGAAAGAACCGGATTCAGGGGATGGGGGATATCCATTACATCGTGCGATATCTTATTGAAAACGGCCGACTAATCGATCCTTCCGCCGGAATGGACCAACATTGCGATCTTCTTATCGAAAATGGGATCGTTGCGGGGCGGGTCCGACCGGGCGAAGGCAAGGGCTGGGAACCGGAAGGGACGAGGTTGAATGCCAAGGGGTACTGGGTTGTCCCCGGGCTGATCGACATGCACGTTCATCTTCGGGAACCCGGCCAGGCGCATAAAGAAACCTTGGCTTCGGGAACCCAGGCCGCCGCCGCCGGAGGTTTCACCGCCGTGGCGGCCATGCCCAACACCCAACCGGTTTTGGATGATCCTTCGTGGCTGGAATGGGTGCGAACCCAGGCCCAGGAGCGCGGCAACGCCCGGGTTTGGCCCGTGGCGGCCATGACCCTGGGCTCACGGGGCCAGGTCCCCTGCGATTTCGCCCGGTTGGCTTCGGCCGGCGCCGTGGCGGTATCAGACGACGGGAAATGGGTGCCTCGGGCCGATGTCATGGCCGACGTGCTTCAAAAGGCGGCGGCGAACGGACTTTTGGCCATCACCCACGCCGAAGACCCGGCCTTATCCGCCGGTGGAGTCATGAACCAGGGCCCAGCCGCCGAAGCCCTGGGATACCCTGGGATTCCCATTCTGGCCGAAGAGACGGCCGTGGCCCGGGATATCGATCTGGCCCGCCGCCTGGGCGTCCGGCTTCACGTGGCCCACGTATCGACCACGGGGTCCTGCCGGATTATCCGCCGGGCCAAGGACGAAGGCGTTCACGTCACCGCCGAAACCGCCCCTCACTATTTCACGCTCACGGACCAAGCCGTAACCCGATTCGGAACGGCCGCCAAAATGAATCCGCCCCTCCGATCCGACCAGGACGTTCGGGACATATTGGATGCCTTGGCGGATGGGACCATCGACGCCGTGGCCACCGACCATGCGCCTCACACCCCCGATGAAAAAGCGGCGGATTTTATCCATGCACCGTTCGGGATTGTCGGGCTCGAAACCGCTCTGCCCCTGGTCCTGGCCCGAGTCCGCGAAGGCATCCTTTCCGCCGTACGAGCCATCGAACTACTCGCCGCGAACCCGGCGCGGCTGCTGGGCGTTTCAGGCGGCGCCCTTTCTCCCGGCGTGCCCGCTGACCTGACCTTGATCGATCCGGACGAGCCTTGGATCGTTCGCTCCGCCGATTTCTTTTCCATGGGCCATAGCACCCCTTTCGAGGGGCTCCAGGTTCAAGGACGAGCCGTCCTGACCATGGTTCAGGGACGAATCACCCACCACCGGCTTCCCCTCGCACGGATAACTGGACCCCATGGCCTCACCCAAGATTCTCGCCGTTGACGATGACTTGAGCATGCGTGAATTCCTGGAGCTGATGCTCCGACGGGAAGGGTACGACGTTCAAGTGGCCAGGGACGGCCAGGAAGCTT
>JAGVGV010000453.1 GCA_020056895.1 Deltaproteobacteria bacterium | reverse complement strand
AATCGAAATCCGGGAAGAAAAACAGCACCTGGATGCCCACCTTTTGTATTCCGGAGGCGAAACCGCCCGGCCGGGCGCGGCGTCGGGTCCGGTGTACTTCGTCCTGAGGGAATCGGACCTGGATGGGTTCCCCCCTGGAGCCGTTCTTTGCGCGCCCAAATCATCGCCCGTTTTCGGCTGCGTGCTGGATCAGGCCGCGGCCGTCCTGACCGAAGTGGGCGGCGTGACCGGCCATATGGCCTCCCTGGCCCGGGAATACTGCCTGCCGGCCATCGTGGGCGCCGAAGGGGTTTTGAGCCGGTTGACCGCCGGAGACATCATCACCGTGGACGCCACCTTTAAAAGGGTTTTTCTGGGACGGGTGGAAGAGGTCCTTAAAAAGGAAGCGGCTCAGCGCCCCACCTGCGCCGCGTCTTTGGGCCGGCCCGGCCGCCATCCGATTTTGGGGTTGATCGCCAACCTGACCCTCACCAACCCCCGCCACCCGGACTTCAGACCGGAAAACTGCCGGACGTTCCACGACATCATCCGGTTCGTCCACGAAAAAAGCTTCAAGGAAATGTTCCGGTTGGGTGACCGTTTGGGCCACGCGGCCGAAAGCGAAGCCCGGCGGTTCGGTCCGTCCCTGCCCTTCGAGCTGTGGATCATCGACATTGGCGGCGGGTTGACCCCTCAGGGCAACGGACCCGTGGCCCCCGATCAAGTACGGTCCCTGCCGGCCCGTTATTTTCTGGAAGGACTTCTCGACGAACGAATCCATTGGAATCAGCCCCGGCCCGTATCCCTCCGGGGGTTGGTCTCGGTTTTTTCAGGAGCCGTGCTTCACCCGGACGCCGAAGGCCAGGAACGGGAGTTCGGCCGCAAGGCATACGCCATTTTTTCTTCGGAATACATGAACTTCAATTCCCGGGTGGGGTATCATTTCGCCGCTCTGGACAGCGTGTGCGGACCGGTCCAGAACGACAACTACATCAGCTTCCGGTTCCAGGGCGGGGCGGCCGCGGCCGAACGCCGGGCGCTCCGAGCCGAATTGATCTCCACCCTTCTGGCCCGCCAGGGGTTCGACATCAATCACCGGGGCGATATGGTCCATGCCTTCGTCAAAAAGTACGATCAAAAGGAAATCGGCCGACGTCTGGCTGATCTGGGCCGGCTGACCCTGTTTACCCGGCAGATGGACATGCTGACCCACGACCGGAGAATGGTCGCGTGGCTGGTTCAGGCCTTTGAAAGCGGCAACTACAACCTGGAAACCATGCCGCCTCCGAAAACGGCCCAAGGAGCCCTATAGATGATTCCCAGGGAAGAAGGCCACCCGGCCCCCGGGCCCGGCTTGGTGGAAACCGAGGACCGGCCCATTCGTCTTCTGGCCGTGGACGACGAAGTGGATTTCGTGGAAATGCTGGTCTTGAGGCTCCAATCGGAAAACCTGGACGCCGACGGCGTTCATTCCGGCCAGCAGGCTCTGGAATACCTGGAAAAGCGGGAAATGGACGTGGTGCTCTTGGACCTGTTGATGCCGGGATTGGACGGTCTGGCCACGCTCAAAGCCATCAAGGCCCGGCGCCCGCTGGTGGAGGTAATCCTTTTGACCGGCCACGCCACCGTGGACCGGGGGCTCGAGGCCTTGAAGGCCGGCGCCTTTGATTTTCTTATCAAGCCGGTCAAACCCGGCGAATTATTGGAACGGATCCGGGACGCGTACGACCGGCGGCGGGTGATTATGCGCCGATCAACGGGCGAGCCGGGCTGAGATCACACCCCAGAACCCCAGCCCCCCCTTCGTCTGATTTTTAGGGCGATGCCTCGCCTCGCCCCACCCGGCTTACCGAAGCAGCGCCGATCGGCGGCCGTTGTACCGCTGGGTATCGTACAATTCCGCCACGTTCACCACGTTCAGCCTTTCAATGGCCGCCTTGAGCGGCACGCTTTCGATCCGGCCCTCCCTTAAGGCCACCATCCGGCCGAAATCCTCGGAAAGGAGCAAATCCACGGCCGCGATGCCGAAATGCCGGCCCATCAGCCGGTCCATGGCCGTGGGCACTCCCCCCCGCTGCAAATGGCTCAGCACCACATGCCGGGTTTCCAGGTCCGTCAGCCGGCCCACTTCCTTGGCCAGAAACCGGCCGATGCCCCCCAGCACCTTGTGCCCGAAATCGTCCTTTTTATCGCTCAAATACACTTCCTGGCCGCCCCTGGGTTTGGCGCCTTCCGAAACCACCACGATATCGTACCGAACCCCCGCTTTGCGGCGGGCCATCAACAGATCCGCCACCCGCTGGATGTCGAAATCGTGTTCCGGAATCAAAATGACCAGAGCCCCGGACGCCTCGCCGCCTTCCAAGGCCAGCCAGCCGGCATGCCGGCCCATGGTTTCCACCACGAAAATCCGGCTGTGGGACCCGGCCGTGGTCCGGAGCCGGTCCACTTCCTGAGTAATGACGTTAATGGCCGTGTCGTATCCCAGGCAATAATCCGTGGCGGAAAGGTCCCGGTCGATGGTCTTGGGGATGCCCACCACCCGGAAACCGGTCCGGTGGAGGTTATAGGCCACGGTCAGGGTGTCCTCCCCGCCGATGGCCACCACGGCGTGGATGTCCAGGGCTTTGAGGTTATCCAAAAGAAGGGCGGACCGGTCGTCCTTTGGGTTGAAGGGATTGGTGCGCGACGTGCCCAGATTGGTCCCCCCGTGCCGGTCCCAGGTCCGAACCACCAGTTCGCTCAGAGGCGGAATCCATTGGCTCACGCTCTGGGGATCATCCGGCTGAACCTCGACCAACCCCCGCCAGCCATCCCGAATGCCCAGAACCTCGATATCCTCACTCCGTCGGTCCGCGAGGAGCGGATCCATGGCGGTTTTGGTCACCCACTTGATGGCGCTGTTCAAACCCGCGCAGTCTCCACCTCCGGTCAAAACGCCGATCCGGATCGTCATGGGAACCCCCTTTCGGTTTTTTATGCCTCGGCCGCCAGCGGCGGCTGGCCGGTCGCCTCGAGCACGCTCCGCCACAAAACGCCGTCCGTATGCACTTTTTTACGCGACGCCACCGCTTTGGGAATGGGCACATGCACGTAATGGTTGTTCCAGGTTCCGATCACCAGGTTCGTCTTGCCGGCCATGGCCGCGTGAACCGCCTTTTGCCCCAGAAAACCGCAGTATACCCGGTCGGTGGCGTTGGCCGGCTGGCTCCGGATCAGATAGCTGGGGTCCATGTACTTAAGGTTGATCTCCACGTTTTTGGCCTGGAAATACTCCCGGACCCGGTCGCACAAATACCGGCCGATGTCCCCCTGTTTCCGGTTGCCCGAAGCGTCGAAGGCTTCGGGCTGGCTTTGGAAAAATTTCTGGCCCGCGCCTTCGGCCACCACGATCACCGCGTGGCCACGGTTTTTCAGCCGGTTTTCCAGTTCCGCCAGCAGCCCTCCGGGGCCGTCGAAATCGAAATCGGATTCCGGGATCAGCACGTAATTGGCTTCACCCTGAGCCAAAGACGCGGTGGCGGCGATGAACCCGGATTCCCGGCCCATCAGCTTGACCACGCCGATCCCCCAGGGCGCCCCCAGGGCCTCGGTGTGGGCCGCCTTGATGACCTCGGCCGCCGTGGCCACCGCCGTTTCGAAGCCAAAGGACCGGGCCACCAGGTTGATGTCGTTGTCGATGGTTTTGGGCACGCCCACCACCGCGATTTTCAGGTTCCGGCGGCCGATTTCCTCGACGATCCGGCTGGCTCCCCTCAGGGTGCCGTCTCCGCCGATGGTGAACAGAACGCTGATGTTGAGCCGTTCCAGGGCGTCCACCATTTCGGGCACATCGTACATGCCTCGGGACGACGACAGCACCGACCCGCCGAACTGGTGGATGTCCGATACGTATCCCGGAGTCAGTTCGATCAGGTCATGCCCGAACCGGGGGACCAGCCCTTGATACCCGTACCGGATGCCGAAAATATTCCGCACGCCGTACCGGAAATGCATGGTCAGAACCAGGGAACGGATCACGTCGTTCAGGCCCGGGCAGAGCCCTCCCGCCGTCAGGATGGCCGCCTTGACCTTGACCGGATCGAAAAAAATCATCCGTCTTGGCCCGGCCGCTTCAAACGATTCGGGTTCGTGTCCGTTCTTCCACTGATTCCGGACCTCGGCCATTTCCACGTCGATCAATATCCGGCAGGCATCCTCGACGAACACCCCCGAACAGTCGTATTCGTCATCCTCCGAGCCCCGAATCCGAAGCAGGGGCGACTTGACCCTGGGGTCCCCCAGCGTCTGGATGGCCATGGGATCCTGGACCTTGGTTTTTTTGGCGTTGGGCATCGATTCCCCCTCCCACACCCCATGGATCGGTCGGCCTCCGTTCACTCAACGGCGGCGCCGTTCTAATAAATGATGTACACCCCGGCCCTTCCCGCTTCCCCCATCCGCGGTCCGGCCGGGCGTGTTGGATTCCCGTCCAGGAAATCGGACGGTAAGCCGGTTGCCTCTATTATACCCCATCCCTAAGCGGCGCGTTGAAAGCGATCAGCGGGGCTGGATTTTTTTCCGGCGGTCGTGGTATAGCGAAAAACTGGGTCCATGGTATGACCATCACCACATGAAACCTTTAGCGGGGGACCATGAAAAAAAACGTGGACTT
>JAGVGV010000558.1 GCA_020056895.1 Deltaproteobacteria bacterium | reverse complement strand
GGATACGCCGCGCCGCGGCGTCGAAGCCGCCGCCGTCTCCTCCCCCAAGGCGGAACCGTCTTCCAGCGCGAGTATCCAGGAAACCATCGACAAGCTCAACGCCTTCGCCGCCCAGCAAAATATCAGCCTCAAGTTTTCCGTGGATAAGACCACGGGCCGAACCATCATTCGGGTCATCGACGAACAGACCCAGAAGGTGGTCCGGCAACTGCCGCCCGAAGAAGTGCTGGAACTGGCCGCGAACATGGAAGAAATGGTGGGGGCCCTGGTCAGCCACAACGTTTGAGGCGTTGTTTTCATTCCAACCGAATCGACACCCTTGACCCTCCTTGGCGGGTGGATGGAGGCGGCGCGGCCGTCCGTCCACTCGTTTTCATTTTGGCGCCCATATTGCTCCCTGTCGTAAGGTCCCAGCCATGGGACCACGGAGGAAGCACCCATGCCCCCCAGCGAAGGGGAATCCCTGGCCGCCCGAGGCCAGAACTTCAGCGGCCGGTCAACAAAAGCCCAGGCGACCTGGACCCAGACCCGGGACGACCGGTACCGCGGATACCGCCGCCTCTGGACTCTTCGGCCTCAAACCCGGGACCCCGGCCCTTTCCCTTTGCATTTGGACATCGAAACCACCAATGTCTGCAACCTGGCCTGCGTCATGTGCCCCCGCACCCGGATGATCCGGGCCGAAAATTGGGCATGGTCCCCCAACGGCCTGGGCTACATGCCCTTTCCCGTGTTCCAGACCCTGGTGGACGAAGCCGCCGATCAGGGAGCCTATTCCGTTAAGCTCAATTGGCTGGGCGAACCCCTTTTGCACCCCGACGTGGTCCGGCAGGTGGCGTACGCCCGCCAAAAGGGCCTGTACGTAATGATGAACACCAACGCCGTCCGCCTGACGCCCGAAACCAGCCGCCGTCTGCTCGATGCCGGGCTCACCGACATATTTTTTTCCCTGGATTCCCTGGATCCGGAAGCGTACGGCCGCATCCGCGCCGGCGGGCGGCTGGACCAGGTGCTCGGGAACATCGAGGCTCTGGTCCGGATCCGGAACGAACGGGGGTTGACCCACGTTCAAACCCGGGCGGCCATGGTCACCGATGTCCTCGAACCCACCCCGCCGGACCAGATCGAAGGATTTACCCGCCGGATGGCGGAATTGGGCGTGGATGAAGTGGGGTACGGTCCGCCCGAGGACGGCCGGGACCATACCGTCGACAACGAAACCGTGACCGGGTTCGTCTGCGAACAGCCGTATCAACGGCTCTTCGTGACCTGGGACGGGATGATCGCCCCGTGCTGCGGCCACATGGAACGGGAATATCCTTTGGGGGAATTCCCGGCCACGGCCCTTAAAAAAGCCTGGACCGGCCCGGCCCTGACCCGGCTCCGCCAGGCCCACGAAGCCGGCCGGTTCCAGGATGTGGCCATCTGCCGCCGCTGCGCCGTGCCGTACTTGACCCAAAAGGAACCAAGCCCGGAGGCCGCCCGTTGACATTGGAAGCGGATCAAAACCTTTGGCGGGCCAATCTGGACGGTCTGTTCCAAACCCAATCGGACCTGGCCCGGATTCTGGAAACCATCCAGCCTGAAAACATCGAGGTCCATAGGTCCCGGTCCGGCCACCCGGTTCCGGCCAAAAAAGGCGTGACCTTTCATTCCCTGGTGGACCCTTGGGCCGAAGCCGTAACCATGGTGGAAGCTCAGGCCCGCACCTGGCCCCAACCTCCGGAAAGCATCCTGGCCCTTGGGTTCGGGTTCGGGTACCATTTGGAAGTCCTGGCTCGGTTTGGTGTTCCCCTGCTGGTCCTGGAACCGGACCTGGGGCTGGTCCGGGCGGCCATGGAGCGGCTGGACCTGACCGGCCTCTGGCCCCGCTTGAGGCTTTTGGAACCTCAGGAACCGGTGCCACCCGACGTTCGCCGAAGGGCCGCCCTGTTCATCCACCGGCCCACCGCCCGTTTGTATCCCGTGGCGCTGGCCCGGATTCAGGCCGAAGGCCACCCGGCCCCAACGTCGCCCGACCATTGGAAAATTCTGGTGGCCACTCCGGTGGCCGGAGGGTCCCTGCCCGTGGCGGGCCACGCGGCCCGGGCCTTGGAAGCCCTGGGCCACTCGGTGATCCAGGCCGACTTTTCCCCCCTGGCCGCCTTTCAGCCCCATCCCGCTGATGCCCATCCCGCCCTGGGGGACCGAATCATCGGCCTGGCCGAGGAGTACCTGGACCATCTGGTCCACCAGCACCAGCCCGATCTTCTGCTCGCTCTGGCTCAGGCCCCCCTGACGCCCAAAGGCCTGGCCCGCATCCGAAGCCGGGGCCTTCGAACCGCCTTCTGGTTCGTGGAGGATTACCGGCGTTTTCCCTACTACAAAGAAGTGGCCGGAGCGTACGACTGCTTTTTCCACATCCAGGGCGAAGACCTGGACCGGGAACTGGCCCGATGGGGCGCCCGCCGAACCTTCCACCTGCCCATGGCCGCGGATGAGGTCCGGTTCCAGCCCCCCATGGTGGACGAACCAGACCCCGACTACCGTTCGTTCCTGTCGTTCATGGGCGAGGGATACTCCAACCGGCGGGACCTTTTGGCCGGGCTTTTAGATTTTGACCTCAAGGTCTGGGGTTCGGGCTGGGACCTCGATTCCCCCTTGGGCGCCCGGGTAAAGTGGGGAGGGCGAAGAGTGAGCACCGAGGAAACGGTTCGGATTTT
>JAGVGV010000501.1 GCA_020056895.1 Deltaproteobacteria bacterium | reverse complement strand
CGCTGAACGCCAAAGGCGCCGATCCGTACCGGCCCCAAGGACCGTTCGAAGCTCTGGTCGCCCTTCGGGACGGGGAAGCGGCGGCCCGGAAAATCGCCCGGCGGTGGGGCTGGCCGTCCTGGGGGGACGTTATTCAGGTGGACGAACCGGACGTTCACCGCTTGTTCTATAGTCTAATCCGCCTGGCCTATCTGACTCCAACGGTGGAACGGTTCCTGCCCGTGTTGCTGCCGCTTTACAACGGCATCGGCCGGCTGGGCCTGGCCTGGGTCCGGCGGCGGGGGTGGAAGCCCTTAAAATGAAAAACCAAGTGAATTTCCTTGATAAATCCCGCATACTGCTTGACGTGGATCACCCCGGATGGTAGAGTGACCGGTTAAGATTGTTGGAGGCGGACTCGAAGTATGCCCCAATCAAAAATGAACACCCTGGCGGAATGGCTCAAGACGTCCCGATGCGTCATGGCCCTGACCGGAGCGGGCATTTCCGCGGAAAGCGGCATCCCCACCTTCCGGGGCGTTCAAGGGCTGTGGGAAAAGTACGATATCATGGAGTTCGCCCATATCGATTCCTTCCGGGCGGACCCGGTCAAGGTCTGGCGGATGCTTCTGGAACTGGACCAGACCATTCTCAAGGCCCGGCCCAACGCGGCCCACAAGGCCTTGGCCGAGTTGGAAACCCTGGGGATTCTCGGGCTGGTGGTCACCCAGAACGTGGACAACCTTCACCAGGACGCCGGCAGCCGCCACGTGGTGGAATTTCACGGCAACGCCAAACGATTCCGCTGCCTGGACTGCGGCACGCCCTATGAACGGGCTCAGGTGAATTTTTCCGAGCCGCCTCCGCGTTGCTTCTGCACCGGGTTGATCAAACCCGATGTGGTCTTTTTCGGCGAAGCCATTCCCTGGGCCGCCCACGCCAGGGCCTTCGACATGGCCCGTCAGGCGGACCTGGTGCTGGTGGTGGGCACGTCGGCCGTGGTGGCCCCGGCCAGCGATCTGCCGATTCTGGCCAAACATAACGGCGCCCGGGTGGTGGAGATCAACCCCGAGGCCACGGTGCTGACCGAAGACGTGACCGACCTGATACTCCAAGGCCCGGCCAGCCAAATGCTGCCTCCGGTGCTGGACCTGATTCGCCGGCGGGCCTGACGGGTCGGAAATCACTCCCGGTAGACCCTTCACGGACGAAAAGGGTAGGGTGGATTCACCGCGGCAGCGTACTTGACATTTGGACCGTCGTTTTTTAAGCTTCCAGGTTTGGACCGGTTCCAAACGAGCCGGAATAACCCTTGACGCCCGGGGAATCGTCCCCTTCAAGGAAGAATCATGAACCCTGATCTGTTGACCTTGTTCCTGACCGCCCAAACCGAAGCCGCGCTCCCCGTCGAGCACGCCGGGAACGGCATCTGGCAGATGATCATGCGCGCCGGCCCCATGGTGCAGGCCGTCATGGGGCTTCTGCTCTTGTTTTCCATCACCACCTGGGCCATCATCATTTTCAAGTCCAGCCAGCTCAGCAAGGCCCGGCGGCATTCGTTCTATTTCTTGGAACTTTTTTGGAAAAGCCGAAGCCTGGCTGGTATTTACAATGAGTCGGCGGTTTTTTCCGCCAGCCCCGTGGCCCAGATTTTCCGGGTGGGGTATCAGGAATTGGGGCGGGTTCGCAAAGCCCACGCCGATATCCGGATGGGACTTGAGAACGTTCAGCGGGCTCTAAGGCGGTCAGCCATGGCCGAATCCACCCGGCTGTCCCGATCCATCTCCTTTCTGGCCACCACGGGCAACACGGCGCCCTTCATCGGCTTGTTCGGCACGGTCTGGGGGATCATGGGGTCGTTCCAGGAGATCGGGTTGAAGGGTCAGGCCACTCTGGCCACGGTGGCGCCGGGTATTTCCGAAGCCCTGGTGGCCACGGCGGCCGGTCTGGCCGCGGCTATTCCGGCGGTCATCGCCTTTAACCATTTCAACAGCCGGGTGCGGGTGCTGGAAGCGGAAATGACCAATTTCGTGGCCGATTTCATGAACATCATCGAACGGGACGTGGCCAAGAAGCCCGCGGCCGAAGGGGAATAAGCCATGTCCTTTTCCATGGGGGGGGATAACCGGTCGTTGATGTCCGAAATCAACGTTACGCCCCTGGTGGACGTGATGTTGGTGCTTCTGATCATCTTCATGGTCACCGCGCCCATGATGACTCAGGGGTTGGACGTGGACCTGCCTCAGGTGAACACTCAGCCCATCGCCACCGAAACCGACCGGGTGGTGGTGACCATTACCGCCGCCGGTGAGTTGTTCATCGACAACACCAAGGTGGACGCGGCCCAGGACGTGGGTCCCAAGGTCAAACGGGTGATGGAAGTCAAGAACACCAAGCAGGTGTTTCTGCGGGCCGACAAGAGCATCGAGTATGGCCAAGTGGCCCGGATCATGGGCCAGATCCGGCAGGCCGGAATCACGGCCATGGGGTTGGTAACCGAACCGGAACCCGTGTCCGGTCCCCAGGCCGAACCGGAGAAGACGCCGAGCAAAACGCCGACCAAAACACCAGCCAAGCCGGGGGGAACGAAAAAAACAACGGGCTGAGCCCGGAGTAAACCCCAAGCGGCGTTTCGTGCGTATAAAACGTTTTAGTGAAAAACCCCCATCCGCCCCGGCCAAGCCGGCTGTAGAGCGGGATGGGGCTGGATCATGATGACCTTATGCAACTGACGTTCGAAGACATCATCCTGGACGAAGGGTGGGGCCCGGCCTTCAAATGGTTCCTGGGCGTTTCCCTGTTCCTTCATTTTTGCGTCAT
>JAGVGV010000735.1 GCA_020056895.1 Deltaproteobacteria bacterium | reverse complement strand
TTCGACGGTGTATGGGCCTCTGGGGCGAGCGCCCTGGAGTCAAGGGATCAGGGGGGACCATGATCGAAGTCGACCACGTGGCCAAGCGCTTCGGCCTTGTCGAAGCCGTCCGGGACGTCTCCTTCGCCGTGGCCGCCGGCGAAATCCTGGGGTTTCTGGGACCCAACGGCGCCGGCAAAACCACCACCATGCGCATGCTCACCGGTTTTTATCCGCCCACCCAAGGCGCGGCCCGGGTGGCGGGGCTGGACGTTTTTGAAAACGCCCTGGCCGTTCGGAAAAAAATCGGGTACCTGCCGGAAAACGTGCCCTTGTACGGGGATATGACCGTCTGGGACTATCTTCGGTTCGTGGCCGACATCAAGGGTCTGGACCGGAGCCGCCGGATCACCGAAATGGCTCGGGTCATGGAAGCCTGCCAGCTCGAAGACGTTCGGTACCGGATGATCAAAAAAATATCCAAGGGATACCGGCAGCGGGTCGGGCTGGCCCAGGCCCTGATCGGCGACCCCGACGTGCTCATCCTGGACGAACCCACCATCGGCCTGGACCCCCGGCAGATCAACGAAATCCGGTCCGTGATCCAGGCCATGGCCGGCCGGAAAACCGTGATCCTCTGCACCCACATTCTGGCCGAAGTGGCCATGATCTGCCACCGGGTAGTCATCGTCAACCGGGGCCGGGTGCTGGCCGAAGACAACCTGGTGGACCTTCGGGCCAAGCACCAGGCCGCCGATACCGTCCGGCTGAAGGTCGGCGGAACTCCGGCCGAAGTGGTGGACACCCTGGCCCGAGTGCCGGGGGTGACTCAGGTGACCGAAGAAGACGGCGCCCTTGTGGTCCGGTCCCAGGCCGACGTGCGAGCCGAACTGGCCCGGGCCGTGGTCGAAACCGGCCGGCCGCTCCTGGAACTGACCACGGTGGCCCTGACGCTCGAAGATATCTTCATCAAACTGGTCACCCGGGACGAGGAGGCATAACCCCCATGCGCGGCACGTTCGTCATTTTCAAGCGGGAACTGGGGGTGTATTTCCGGTCGCCCATCGCGTACGTGGTTCTGTTCGTTTTCATCCTCATCGCCGGATGGTTTTTCTATAACAGCGTGGCCATGTTCGTGCTCCAGACCATGTTCCAGGCCCGCAACCCCTTCGCCGAAGGCCTGAACGCCACCGATATGGTCATCAGCCCCATGTTCCTGAACATGGCCATCGTGCTTTTGATGATGCTGCCCTTGCTCACCATGCGGCTGTTCGCCGAAGAGAAAAAAACCGGCACCTTCGAACTTTTGTTCAGCTACCCCATCCGGGACGTGGAAGTGCTGATGGGCAAGTTTTTGGCGGCGCTGACGGTTTTCCTGGTGATGATCGCCCTGAGCGCCGTGCATCCCCTTCATTTGTATCTGCTGGGCGTGGGGGAGCTCAAGGTGGCGGCGGCGGGGTACCTCGGGCTGGCCATGATGGGCGCTTCGTTCATCGCCCTGGGGGTGTTCGTTTCCAGCCTTACGGAAAATCAGATCATCGCCGCGGCCGTCAGTTTCGGCCTGTCCCTGTTCGTGTGGGTGCTGTACTGGGCGGTGCAGGTGGCCCAGCCGCCCCTGAGCCATGTGCTCGAATACCTGTCCCTGGTGACGCATCTGGCCAATTTCGCCCGAGGCATCATCGATACGGCCGACGTGGCCTATTATCTGCTGTTCATCTTCTTTTTCCTGTTTCTCACGCTCCGAAGCCTTGAATCGAAGCGGTGGCGGGGGTAGAGGCCATGAAACGTCCAAGCCTGTACATGGGCTGGGCCGGCCTGGTTCTGGCCCTGTTGGGAATTTTGGGGTACGCCGTCGCGGGTGAGTTCAAGGGGTTATGGGTGCTGCCCTGGGGCTTGTCGGCGGTTTGTTTCGCGGTCTTCGCGTATGCGCATCCTGACC
This sequence comes from Deltaproteobacteria bacterium, assembly GCA_020056895.1. Taxonomy (GTDB): domain Bacteria; phylum Desulfobacterota; class Desulfarculia; order Adiutricales; family JAGVGV01; genus JAGVGV01. Next base: position 5,936 of record JAGVGV010000735.1, on the reverse strand, counting down.
GGATTCGGGCGTTTTTGACCAGCCGGACGGCCCGGTACGGCGCCGGTCATCTGGTTACGGCCTTGCTGGTGGCCGGGATCGTGGTTTTCGCGGGGCTCTTGAGCCGGAATCACGCGTTCCGGTGGGACCTGACCCAGGACCAGCGGTTCAGCCTGGCGCCTCAGACCGTGCAGATTCTAACGGGCCTTCAGGCGGATGTGGAAGCCGTGGCTTTTTTCCAGGGCGAAGGCGCGGCCAAGCTTCAGGGCAAGGAATTGTTCGACCTGTACAGCCGCGTCAATCCCCGTTTCACGTACCGGATCGTGGACCCGGACCGGAACCCTGGCCAGGCCAAGGAATTCGGGGTGACGGCCTACGATCAGGTGGTGGTTCAATCCGGGGGGGCCAAGGAAAAGGTCAACCAGCTTTCCGAGGAAAAACTCACCAACGCCATCCTCCGTGTGACCAAGCCGGGTAAAAAAGCCGTGTATTTCATCACCGGCCACGGTGAGCGGGACCTGAAGGACGAAGAAAAGAACGGCGCCGGGCTGTTTGGGGCCGAACTGGAAAAACAGAATTACGAGGTGAAACCTCTTTTGCTGGCCGAACAAACGGCCATCCCCGCGGACGCCGCCCTTTTGGTGCTGGCCGGCCCGGAGAAGGATCTGGTTCCGGCGGAGCTCGACGCCCTGGAAAAGTGGCTTCGATCCGGCGGCCGGATGCTGTTTTTGCTGGACCCCGAAACCGTGCCTGGAATGACGGCGTTCATGGCCAAGATGGGGGTGGAACTGGGGAACGACGTGGTGGTGGACAACGCCAGCCGGCTGTATGGCGGGGATTATCTGATGCCTCTGGCCGCTAAATACACCGACCATCCCTTGACCCGGCAGTTCAATGTCGTCACCTTTTACCCCCTGGCCCGGTCCGTGGATGTATTGCGGGAGAAACCCCAGGGGATCGAAGTGCTGCCTTTGGCCTTCACCAGCGACCAAGCCTGGGCCGAAACGAACCTGGCCCAGCTTCACAATGAAGGAGTGGCCCGGCTGGACAAGGACCAGGATGAAAAGGGGCCCCTGCCTCTGGCCGTAGTGGGGACCATTACTCCGGCGGACCCCGCGTCGGCCCAGGCCGGTCCCCCGGACCCGGACGACGCCAAAGCCGGCCGGTTCATCGTGTTCGGCGATTCCGACTTCATTACCAACCAGTTCCTGCCTTCCGGCGGCAATTCGGACTTGGCCCTGGGCGTCGTGAACTGGCTGGCCGAACAGGCCGATCAGATCGCCATCCGGCCCAAGGACCGGAAAAACCAGCCCTTGATGCTGGATCAGATGCAGGCCCGGTTGCTGTTCTGGGTCCCGGTGGTTCTTTTACCGCTTTTTGTTTTGGGTGTCGGGGTGCTGGTGATCGTCACCCGGAGGCGGGGATGAAGCCTCGGACTTTTTTTGTTTATGTGGCCGCCCTCTTGATCCTGGGCGGGGTGTACTATTATTACGACGTGGTTCTGACGGGACGGAAAAACGCGGCGGATCAGGCGGAAAAACGGTTGGCGGCCGTCACTCAGGACCAAGTGAAAGGCTTCCGGTTGCGGCTGGGCAACGAAGAAACCGTGGTGGCCGCCACCGAAGCCGGGGAATGGGAAATCCGGTCCCCGTTGACGACGCCGGCGGACCGCTGGATCGTGGAAGGCGTGATCCGGGCCATGGTGGAAGCGGAAAAGGAAAAAACCCTGGGCGATGTCGGGGGCGATCTGAAACAATACGGCCTTGACCCGGCGTTCTTGGAACTTACCTTAATGGATCGGGAAAACCGGCCCTTGGGTCCGGCTTTGGGGTTGGGCGAATACAATCCGGCGGGTCAATGGGTGTATGGCCGAAAGGGGGAATCCCTTGAAGTCTTCACGGTGTCCGAATCGCTCCGGAGGGAATTGAAGAAAACCCTGTTCGATCTTCGGGACCGGTCCCTGGTGTTGATTCCCGGGGAAAAGATCGACCGGATCGAATTCGTGACGCCCCGGCCGGTGGTTCTGGAGCGAAAAGGGATACGAACCTGGGCCTTGACCGCTCCGGTCCAGGCCGAGGCGGACCCGGACGAAATTCAGAAGATCATTTTTAAAATGCTCAAGGCCAAGGCTGCCCGGTACGAACCCCGTCCGGCCGGAACGCCCGGTCCGGACGCGGCGGCCCCGGGTGGATCGGGATCGGACCCCCTGCCATTGGCCCATATCCGGGTTTCGGCCAAGGACCGGACGGTGGACCTATGGATCGGACCCGAAGAACCGGCCTCGACGGAGGCCTCGCCCGCCGGCGCCCCGGCTTCGGGCGGAGGATACTGGGTTCAGGCGTCCGACCGGACCGAACGGATGCTCATTGGCGCCGAAGCCGGGGCGGGCCTGCTTCAGGTCGCCTCGGACGGCCTGGTGGACCGGCACATCGCGGCCTTCAACCGTTTGGGGCTGGACGAAATCGTGGCCCGGATCGGTGCGAAAAGCATGCGCGTCAAGCGGATCAAGAATGTTTGGGACGTTTTGGAACCATCCGATCCGATCAGCCAGGACGCTCAGATCGAAACGTTTTTGAGCGCTCTGGAAGATTGGAAATATGAAGAAAAGCTGGATGCATCGCCGGAAACCATCAAGCGGTACCGGCTGGATCAGCCGGACCTGAAGGTCGAGCTATCCGGTCCGGAGGAACCTAGGACGGTCCTTATCGGACGGATGGACCCAGTGGAAAAAGAACGTTTGGCCATCCGGGTCGGCGACGGCCCGGTGGTTCTGGTCCCCCGGAACGACCTGTTGGACTACCTGCCCCGGGAAATCCTACCGGACCCGCTTCCGGAACCGGCTTCACCGCCAACTACGGGGACGCCCTCGCCTTAGGACGGGGTTGGTTCCTTCCCAAGATCAGGAGGATTTGAATGGCTCGTATCACCGTGGAAGACTGCCTGGAACGAGTGGACAACCGGTTCCAGTTGGTTCATCTGGCCGCCCGGCGCGTCCGTCAGCTTCGGCAGGGCGCGGTTTCCATTTCGGACCGCGATAACAAGGACGTGGTTCTTTCGCTCAGGGAGATCGCGGCGGGACAGATCACCGTGAGGAACGTTCACCTTCACGAACCCGCACCCCGGGAAGAAATTGACGTGGTGGAAGTGATCGAGGACGATCTCGGCGACGTTCTGGACGAATAATCATGGGCAAAACCCTGGATTGCCTGGGCCGGAGGGACCTGTTATCCGACCGGAAGGCGGATCCCGAACGCCTGAGGCGGCTGGGCCGGGAAATGGCCCAGGCCGGCTTCCTGTCCGACGCCCTGGACTTTTTCGCGGCGGCCGGGGATCGGGACGGGCTGGAAGAACTGGAACGAACCGCGCTGGACGAAGGGGACCTGTTCATTCTGGGCCGGATCCGGAAGGAATTGGGCCGGGACATGGACCCGGAAACCCTTCGCCAGGCGGCCCATCGGGCCCAGGACCTAGGCAAGGCCGCGTTCGCCCGGCGAGCCCGGTCTTTGGCCGACCCTGAACCCCCTTCCCCCGAGGGGAGCGACGCCTGACGCCATGGCCAAACGGGACTACTACGACATTTTGGGCGTGGAACGAAACGTCGACCCGGACGAGATCAAGAAGGCGTACCGGCAACTGGCGCTCAAGTTCCACCCCGATCGGAACCCGGGGGACAAGGACGCCGAGGAACGCTTCAAGGAGGCGGCCGAGGCGTACGAAGTGCTCCACGACGCCGAAAAACGCCGGCTGTACGACCAGTACGGCCACGATGGCCTGCGGAACACCGGGTTTTCCGGCTTTGGCGGTTTCGAGGACATTTTCGCCAGCTTCGGGGACCTGTTCGAGGAATTTTTTGGCGGCATGGGAGGCCGGCGTCGAACGTCGGGACCGTCCCGAGGCCAGGACCTGCGGTACGATCTGGAAATCGATTTCCTGGAAGCCGCCACGGGCAAGGATGTGGAGCTGAACATCCCCCGCGAGGAAAACTGCGCCGACTGCCACGGCACGGGTTCCAGTTCGGGCCAGCGCCGGCTTTGCAATAAATGCGGCGGCCGGGGCCAGGTGTTTCAGTCGCGGGGAATTTTCCGCATGGCCACCACCTGCCCCGGGTGCCAGGGGCGGGGCCAGATCGTCACCGATCCCTGCCGCGCCTGTCAGGGATCGGGGCGGACTCAACGGAACCGCACCCTGGCCGTGCATATCCCCAAAGGCGTGGATACCGGCTCGCGGCTGAAACTAAGGGGTGAAGGCGAAGCCGGCTGGCACGGCGGCCCGCCGGGCGACCTGTACGTGGTGGTTCATCTCAAGGCTCACGAACTGTTCCAGCGGGAAGGCGACCACGTGGTCTGCCGGATTCCGGTCTCCATGGTGGATGCGGCTTTGGGCGGCGAGATGGATATTCCCACCCTGACGGGGTCCAAAAAACTCAAAATTCCCAAAGGCTGCCAAACCGGCGAAATCCTCCGGTTCCGCGAGGCCGGATTCCCCAACCTGAACGGTTACGGCCACGGGGACCAGATCATGGCCATCCAGGTGATGACGCCCACCAACCTGACCAGCCGGCAGGAGGAACTGCTTCGGGAATTCGCTTCCATCGGCGGGGACCCCAAGGAAAAGAAATCCTGGACCCAACGCGCCGCCGAACTGGTCCGCGAGGCTTTGGGATGACCGAACACCGGTTGACGCACGTGGACGAATCCGGCCAGGCCCGGATGGTGGATGTGGGGGACAAACCCGCCACAAGCCGCCGGGCCGCGGCCCGAGGCGAAATCCGGATGGCCGAAGAAACCCTGGCCCAGATCGTAGGCGGACGATTGAAAAAGGGCGATGCCCTCACCGTGGCCCGCGTGGCCGGGATCATGGCCGCCAAGAAAACCTGGGACCTCATTCCCCTTTGCCACCCCCTGGCGCTCTCCCATGTGAGCGTGGACCTGATTCCCAAACCGGGGGAAGGGCGGATCGAGATCGTGGCCGAAGTCCGGTGCGAAGGCCCCACGGGCGTGGAAATGGAAGCCCTGACGGCCGTGGCCGCGGCCGGCCTGACGCTGTACGACATGGCCAAGGCCATGGATCGGGGTATGATTATAACTGGGATCGGCCTGATGGAAAAATCCGGCGGCCGAAGCGGAACCTGGGTGCGCGACGAAAAAGGGCCGGGAATCGTGTAGAAACACCGCCGGGACCGGCGATGCCCGGCTTCCAAGGGGCCATTCAATTGTGGTTTACACCCGGGGACCAACATGGTATATATGCCCATTTTACGATCCCTGCCCCCGCTTTCCGTACCGCGGGGTTCCAGGCGCCATGGGGGGAATGACTAGCCATGAACGCCAAGCAACTTGAAAAATTCAAAGCCTTGTTGATCAGCCGGCGCGGTGAACTACTGGGCCACGCCGACGCCACGGTCAATGACATGACCGACATGAAGGAAAACTTTCCCGATCCCACGGACCGGGCTTCGGTGGAATCCGACCGGAACTTCATTCTCCGTTTGAGGGACCGGGAGCGAAAGCTCATCGTCAAGATCAACCAGGCATTGGAACGCATCGAGGACGGCACATTCGGTATTTGCGAGGACTGCGGCGAACCCATCGGCGCCAAACGCCTTGAAGCCCGGCCCGTCACCACTCAGTGCATTGATTGCAAAACCAAGTCCGAGGCCACCGAAAAGGCTCGCGGGGATTAGCGCCTCCTCCCCGGTCAACGCTCCACCCATTCTCCCCCAAAACGGTGAACCGCCGGTTTTTACGGCGGTTCATGCATTTTATGGCCGGTTTGGCGGCTATTTTCGTCTCAGCGCCCTCCAACCGGAGTCCGTCCATCCAGGGTGCCCAGAACGCCGTACAAGTCCGGCCGCCGGTCCCGGAACACCCCCCACGACGTCCGCAGCTCGCGGATCCGATCGAAATCGAAAGCCGCCAGCATTAGGGTTTCCTCGTCCCGGCCGGCCTGAACCAATA
>JAGVGV010000141.1 GCA_020056895.1 Deltaproteobacteria bacterium | reverse complement strand
TGGGGGTGCGGACGGATTCGACGAGTCGGTGGTAGGAGTATGCGGGGGTTCCGGCGCGGTCCCTCTTTTTGATTTCACGAATGAACATGCCTTGGGAGGATACCCGAAAGGGCGAGCTTTGCCAACAAATTATTTTTATTCGGGCACTACATTTTGAATTTTTCGTGACCGCATCAAATAATTTCAATAAGTTACAACCTACAAAAAATGAAGTCCACCCCCCAAACCCCATTTCACAAACGAACTTGGTAGACTTGGGCTAGGGGATTTCTCCGGTAGGGGCCGTGGGCTGCGTATCCCCAAAATAACCGGGGCGCCCCGGTTGGGGCGCCCCGTCGAACGGTAGACCGTTCGGTCGATCGCGAGAATTAGTCGCAGATCGGGCCGATCGGAACCTTCCGCATGCTCCACTGAGCCGCTTTCGAATCGTACTTGGCGTTCACGAAGCACAGCCAGTTCTGGTTGTCCATCTTGGGGGTGTCAGCCCGGAAGTAGTAACCCGGCCACCGGGTCTCTTCACGGAAGAGGATGGTCCGGATGTGGGCTTCGGCCTGCCACATACGATGGGTGTTTTCCCAGCAACGTTCCAGGTCGTACACGTTGGCCGCGCCGAGCTTTTCGGCGTCTTCCTTCAGGAATTCCAGCAGTTCCAGACCGCGTTCGCACAGGGCTTTGCTGGTCTTGAAGCCGGACACCACGCCGCCCGCGTACTCATCCATCAGCTTTTGCAGACGGAACATGAACATGAACGGTTTGAGGTAGTTGGGGTTGTAGTCGTCGTCGGTGGAGAAGCCCTTGTTCTTTTCGTACAGTTCGATCGGAGCCAGAGCCTTTTCCTTCAGACCGGCGGTTTCGCAAGCGGGCAGGCTGTTGTGTTCCAGAATCCACTTGACGGCCTGCTTGCCGGTGTAACGACCTTCGGCGAAGGAACCGGAGGAGAACTTGTGGGAGGAAGCGCCGGTCGCGTCGCCAGCGGCGAACAGGCCCGGAACCGTGGTCATGTTGCCCACGCCGCCCCAGAAGTATTCATCCAGCAGCTTGCCTTTGCCCTTCAGGTCCGGAGGACCGGAAACCCAGCCGCCGCTGCCGCCCGAGTGGGAACCGATGAAGTACGGTTCGCAGGCCGCGATTTCGGAGTGTTTCTCTTCCGGAGCGATGTTCATGGAGGCCCACAGAATGGCCTGGGAGATGGTCATATCCAAGAAGTCTTCCCAAGCTTCGCTTTCCAGTTCCTTCATCTTCTTCTTGAAAGCCTTGGGATCGCCTTCGTACTGCTTGGCCAGGTTGGCGATGGCTTCGTGGGTTTCCATGTACAGAGGCCCAAGGCCCGCTTCCACGTCCAACATGCCCAGGTAGTTCCGGAGGTTGGCGGGGATCGGCTTGGCCAGACCATACGGAGCCCAGTTGTTCAGTTCGGCCTTGCGGACGGCCATGTATTCGCCGCCGCCGGCGGAGATGGCGCGGGACTTGAACAGCAGGAACCACGCGCCGACCGGGCCATAGGCATCCTTGAACCGGACGGGGATGAAACGGATTTCCTGGCAGGTCAGCTCGGCGCCGGCCATGATCTCGAAGTAGGTCGAGGAACCGCTGTTGAAAGGCGGATACCAGGACCGGCCGAGACCTTCACCGGTGGACCGCGGCTTGAACACGTGGACCGCGCCGCCCATGGCGCACATAACGGCCTTCGCCTTGAAGATGTAGAATTTCTCTTCACGGGTGGAGAAACCGTACGCGCCGGCGACCCGGGAGCCATCGCTGCTCATGATCGGGCCAATGATGAACACGCGTTCGAAGATTTCGTTGCCCGCGTCCTTCATCGCGTTTTTCGCGGCTTCGGACACGATCACTTTGTACGATTCACCGTTGATCATCAGCTGCCAACGGCCTTCGTTCACGTAGTTGCCGTTTTCATCGGTCCAGATGGGGAGGCCCCATTTTTCGAACAGATGCACGGTGCCATCGACGTGGCGGGCGATGTTGTACACCAGGTCTTCACGGGACACGCCCATGAGGTCCTGACGGACGTAACGGACGTAATCTTCAAGCGAGTTTACGCCCTTGCCATAATTGATGTACTGGTTGATGGCGGAAAGGCCCATGGCCACGGCGCCGGAACGATCCGGAACGGCCTTGTCCACCAGGGTCACTTTGACGCCATTTTTCTTGCCCCAATATGAGGCTTCGAGAGCCGCGCCGCACGCGGCCATACCGCCGCCGACGATCAACAGGTCGGTGGTCACTTCAACGGTTTGGAAATTCGCCATCTCTTTACCTCCTAAAGACTACAGCTGGGGAAGGTCTTTGGCGCCCAGACAGGCCGGTTCGCACATCAGGTATACGCTGTTGATGTCGCCACTGCCTTCGTCGAAACCGCCCATGGGTTGAGCTTCGCCTTCAGGAGTCGTCCGGATGGGGAACTTGAACCGTTTCACGTTGCCATTGCGGAACTTGACGGTCCACATGATGTCGGAGCTGCCGCGCAGAGGCACAACCGAGGCGCCCAGGGGCACGAAGTCGGCGTAGCCGCGCACGTCCACCGCCTGCTGGGGGCAGATCTTCACGCAGTTGTAGCATTCCCAGCACATCCAGGGATCCCGGTTGTAGGCCTTCATCTTCTGCATGTCCAGGACCATCAGGTCGTTGGGGCAGATGTGCATACAGGCCGTCTTGTCGGAATCTTTGCAGCCGTCGCACTTCTCGACCATCACAAAGCTTGGCATCTATTCATCCTCCTGTCGTTTTGGTTCACGTCCGGTTCAGGATACGTTCCAGCATGTTTGGGTTGAGCTAGAAAGGTTGCCCATCACCTCCCTTTTAAATCCTAAGAAATGTAGGATTCAAAAATTATGGATTGGCCACGACCCTTCGTTCATCCTTCGCCGCTGGGGGGCGTTGCCGTGGCCCCGACCGTTTGCCTCGTTTCGCCAAAATAAAAAATACACGGGGACTCCCCGTTTTCCGGAGATCGGACGTCCATGGTAACTATTTGATTTCCGAAGATTTTCAACCAATTCCCCTTGGACGTCTCCGCTTGTTTCCCTTGTGCAATTTTGGACAATCTAACCTAGACCCCAGGCCCTGTCAAGCAAAAAACAGGGCCTTTTCACGATCCTTCCCCCGCCTTGAATAGGCCAAAATTCGATACCATGGCCCGCTCCAACCGGTCCATAACCCCTTCGTCCCCCACCGGAAGATCAAAGCGCCGGATAATCATCCAACACCCCTTGCGTCCGCCGGGCGCTCGCGGGTCCCTCCGGGTCCAGAACCACTTCCAACATATGAAACCGGGGATAATAACGGCAGGGGCAGTCCCTGGCCGCCGGCCCCGGAGCGTAGTTTTTTTTGGCCAAAAAATCTTTTAAGACCAAAACACCCTGAACGCCGTTCCCGACCGGCCGTCGTTCGATCCGGTATGGGGGATCGTCACGATCCCGCAACAGCTTCAGCCCCAGCCGGCGGTTCAGTTCTTCCCACATCAGGGTGCACCCCAGGGTTTCATGAACGTACCGGGCCATTACCGCTTCCGAAAGGATCAACGTGCCGTCGGATTCCAGCCGGGCGGTTTCATCTCCAGGGTTGGGTATGGTGGTCATCGGTGTTTTCCCCCTTTTGCCTCGACGGATTCCCCTATACCACGTTCCCCCCGAATCGGCCAAGAGGGAAGACGGCCTACCAGAGCCCCTATGGACCGCCCGCCTTTTCCGCGAGGCGTTTCACTATTTTCGGTATTGACACGCGCCGAACCGGTTGATAGCATCCGCCCGATTCTGGTGCCCGCCTTTTGGGGCGGGTGAAAAGGGAAGCCGGTGAAATGCCGGCACTGCCCCCGCAACTGTGAGCGGGAAGTCAACGCTCCCCCCCATATGCCACTGGGGAACCGGGAAGGCCATGAGCGTTGGCGGCGATCCGCGAGTCAGGAGACCTGCCAGGATTCACCCTTGTTTTTGAGCTGGGGAGCGGGAAGGCTTGTCGGCCCAAGAAAAATCACCGGATGGTGAAAATCCATCCGTACGATCGTTTCTATTCGACCCCCGCGAAACATACAAGCCTTCCTCCAAAAACAACCTGACGGTATGGCCGGGTGGGCCTTGTCCGTCGTATCGACGTTTCCGGCGAGACGCCGACTGACGCCGTGGGAGGAATCCAACCATGTCCGCTTGTTTCAACCCATTTTCACCCCTTCGCCGCTTTCTTGTTTTTCAGGCTCAACTCCGTTTGGGCGTGGCCGCCGTGGTTTTGGTTCTGGCGGCGCTTGTTGTTTTCCCGGCATCCGTCGGGGCCGCCGGCGAACCCCTCGTCGTGGAGGATCAGCGAGGGAAAAAGATCGAATTCAACGCTCCGGTGGAACGGATCATCACCATCCCCATGCCCATGGCCTCGGTGGTGATGACTTTGGACGGCGGGTCCAAAAGGCTGGTCGGGATGCACCCGTCCTCCTTGAAGTCCATCGAGGAAGGCCTTTTGAAACGCATTTTCCCCGAATCGCTATCGATCCGGGCGGATGTCACCCGGGGTGGAACCTTCACCCCCAACCTTGAAAGCATCCTGGAACTCCATCCGGATGTCGTGATCCAGTGGACGCAGCCGGCCGACCTGATCGAATCCCTGGAAAGCGCTGGAATTAAAGTTGTGGGGCTGATCAACAGCCCCAAAACTCAGGCGATCAACGAAAAAAACCTGGCCATCGTGGGAGAACTGCTGGGGCGGCGGGAAAGAACCGGGGCCTTGATGGATCGGTTCCATTCGGTCATGGACCGGATTGAATCCGTTACGGCCGCCATCCCCGCGAAGGAGCGGCCGCGAACCCTTTATTTTCGTTCCGTAAGGGACGGCGGTATGCGTCCCGCCGGCCGGAAGGTGTACCAGGATTTTTGGATGACTCTGGCCGGCGGGCAAAACGTGGCGGGCGGTTCGTTCGAAGGTTTGGAGACGGCGGTGAATGTGGAACAGATTCTCGCCTGGAATCCCGAGATCATTTTCGTGGGCGCTTTCGACAATGGCACTCCGGCGGATTTCATGGACAATCCGGCGTTGGCGGAAATCGAGGCGGTGCGGAACCGCCGCGTGTATAAGCTGCCTCATGGGGGGTACCGCTGGGATCCGGGCAGCCACGAGTCGTTTTTGACCTGGATGTGGGCGGCCATGCTGACGCAGCCCAATCGGTTCGACTTCAATTTGCGCGAGGCCATAATCGACGCATACCGCTTCCTTTATAACTACAACCTTTCCGAGACCGAGATCGATGAAATACTGCAAATGAAGGACAACGGTTCCATGGCGGAGTACGACCGTTTCACCGGAAAACGGTAACCATGGCCAAGCGTAATCCCCCCCTGCTCACGGCCTCAGGCGCCAAATGGGCTCTATTGGCGGTGCTGGCGCCGGTAACGATGCTGGCGTGCTTGGGCATGGGGCGGGTGGATCTGGGCGTTGGGGCGGTGGTGAAGGTGCTTTTGTCCGCGGCGGGTTGGGGCGCCAATCCGGACTCCTTCCATTACACCGTGGTCTTCAACGCCCGCCTGCCTCGCTCGATTTTGGCCGTGCTGGCCGGTTCCGGCCTGTCCGCCGCCGGATCGGCCCTACAGGGTTGTTTGCGAAACCCTCTGGTGGGGCCCCAGACCGTGGGGGTTCTGGCCGGGGCTGGTTTTGGCGGCTCGCTGATGATCTTTTTTACCCTTCATTCCTTTTGGGTAATGGCCGGGGCGTTCGGGGCGGGCCTTTCCACCACCTTTTTCGTGGTCTGGCTGGCCCGGAAATCCGGGCCGAGCTCGGTGCTCATGCTGGTTCTTTCCGGAATCGTGGTGGGTACATTTTTCGCCGCCCTGACCACGATCCTTCAATACCTGGCCGACCCGGAAACCCAGTTGCCGCAATTGGTTTTTTGGCTGATGGGTAGTTTTTCGGCGGTCACCTTCTCGAAGGTGGGCTGGGTTGTTTTGCCCATCCTGGCCGGCATGATCGTTCTGTTTGCCTTCGCTTTTCGCCTGAACGTGCTTTCCTGCGGCGAAGAGGAAGCCATGGCGCTGGGCGTGCCGGTGTACCGGGACCGGGCCATCATCATCGCCGCAGTAACGGTGATATGCGCGGCGGTGGTGTCCGTGGCCGGAATAATCGGCTGGGTGGGGCTGGTCACGCCGCATATCGCCCGGATGCTTTTCGGGCCGGACCACCGGCGCCTGCTCCCGGCATCGGCCCTCATTGGCGCCATTTTCATGGTGATGATCGATACCTTGTGCCGGTCGATCACCGCCGCCGAGCTGCCCGTTGGCGCCATTACGGCCATTGTGGGCGGGCCGGTGTTCATATCCCTGTTAAGGAGAAGCCATGCCAAAGGATGGCGTGTTGATTAGGGCACATGGAATCGGCCGAAGGGACGGCAACGGCGGCTGGCTGTGGCGGGGAGTGGATTTGGCCCTTCATCCTGGGCGGGCCATCGGTTTGATCGGACGAAACGGCGGCGGCAAAACCACCTTGATCCGAACTCTGATGGGCTTCATTTTGCCCCATGAAGGCCGCGTGGCCTCGGAAACCACGATCGGCTACGTGCCCCAAACCAGCCAGATTTCCTTCCCCTTCACGGTCAGGGATATCGTGGAAATGGGCCGCGTTCGCGAAACCCCCTGGTTTGTCCGCGAGACGGCCAAAGACAAAAAAATGGTGAACCAGGCCATTGAACAGGTCGGCTTGACCGGCCTGGCCCAACGCCCCTTCAACGAGCTGAGCGGCGGGGAGCGTCAATTGACCTTGATCGCTCGGGCCATCGCCACGGGCTGCGGAGCCTTGATCCTGGACGAACCCTTCACCGGCCTGGATCTGGAAAACCAGCAGCGGACTCTGGAGACCCTGATGGACCTGGCCAACCATGCCGGGATGGGGGTGCTGTTTTCAACCCATCAGCCGGATCATCTTCTTACCGGAGCCGACCGGACCATCATTTTAAGGCGGAACGATTCGTTTCTTTTCGGCCCCACGCCCGATGTTCTGACCGGTCCACTTTTATCCGATTTATACGGAGTGGACATCCGCGTGCTGGACATCGGGCACCAGACCAGGGTTCAACCCCATGCCGTGGCGGACATCGGGCCACGAGAAAAGGCGGCGTTATGAACGTATACCAAGCCGGAACGGGGCTGTGTATCGGCATCCATCGCGCCTATGCCCAGATCAACCTGCTGGCCGCCGAAGGCGTTCGGGTCCATGCGGGGCATCGTTGCAAGGTGGA
>JAGVGV010000216.1 GCA_020056895.1 Deltaproteobacteria bacterium | reverse complement strand
CCCGTTCGTTGCGGAGCCATTGTAAAAAAGACCGACGGCCGGTATCCCATCGAGGAAATGCACAAGCCCGAGTACGAAACGCTGGGCTCTTTCGGTTCCCTATGCCTCACCGACGATCTGGACGCGCTGTTCAAGCTGAACGATCTTTGCAACCGGGGTGGAGTGGATACCATTTCCTGCGGCGCGGTGGTGGCGTTTGCCATCGAATGCTTTGAAAACGGCATTCTGACCGAAGCGGACACCGGAGGGCTGAAATTGGCCTGGGGGGATGGCGACGCGGCCATCCGGCTGGTGGAAATGATCGTGGCCCGGGAAGGCATCGGCGACGTGCTGGCCGAAGGAGTCCTTCGGGCCGCCCGGAAAATCGGCCGGGGGGCCGACCGGTTCGCGGTCACCTGCGGCGGCGTCGAACCGCCCATGCACGATCCCAAGTTCGATCCCGGGTTCGCTCCGGTGTACCATGTAGACCCCACTCCGGGCCGGCACACCACGGCCTCATATACCTACCTGGACCTTCAGGTCCTGGAAAAGCACTACAGTCGGGCTCGTAAAATCCCCATGCTGGCCACCCACGGCCAACGCCACACCTATACCGGCGCCGGGGAAGCCATCGCCGTCAACGTGATGTTCAAAATGCTCCTGGACGCCGCCGGCATCTGCCTGTTCGGCGCCTCCGTGGGCGGCCCCATGCCCCTTTGCGAATGGCTCAACGCCGCCACCGGATGGAACCGGACCAAGGACGAATACCTGGTGTTGGGTGACCGGATCCAGCAATTGAGGCATGCCTTCAACGTCCGCGAAGGGATCCGTCCCTTCCAGGATTGGTGGCCTCACCCCCGGGTGGTCGGCAACCCGCCCTTCGATCACGGCCCGGCCAAGGGCGTCACCATCGATCTCGATACCATGAGCCGGGAATTCTGCCAGGCCTTTCATTGGGACCCGGCCACCGGCCGGCCCGACCCCCATCATTTGGAAGGATTGGGAATGAGCGACCTGGCCGGGTTCTTCGAAAAGGCCGTCCATCCGTGAACGTTCGGGCCCGGCTGGCGGTGGTTCTTCCTTCGGGGGAACCACTGATGGCCGAAGGTGTGGTGGCGCTCTCTCCGGGCGCCCGGCTAAGGGATTTTTTTCGGGCGGCGGACCAGGCCCTGGGGCTGAAACGGCAAAAACCTTTTCAGCGGGCCTTGTCCGGCCGGCCCGCCTCCACGGTGCTTCTTCGCGGAGACCGGGTGGACCTGCCGGAAGGGCTCGAAACCCTTTTGGCCGACGGGGACGATGTGACCGTGCTCTCGCCCATGATGGGCGGCTAGGGCTCCTTTGAATTTGGAAAAACCAGGCGGGCCGGGCGGATCTCGGTGCGAACATGAAACGTCAACGCACCATGATCCATCGGTTCCCTGAACCGGCTCCACGGCGGCATGGGGCTGGGGTTGACCCTGGCCCGCCGGATCGTGGCCGGCTTGGGAGGCCGTATCTGGGTGGAAAGCGCGGTGGGCGAGGGGAGTGTTTTTCATTTTACCATTCCGCTCCAAACCGACCCGGAAGCTGGAGTTCCCGAAGCAACAACTCCTGAAAAAGCTGCTTGCCTTACTTGAAAGGAATTTACACATGACCCAGAGAAATTCAAAAATCAGCCGCCGCCGGTTCCTCAAACGATCCGGTCAAGGACTTTTGTTGGCCGCCGCCGCTTCCGCTTTCGGACCCCTGGCGGTTTCGTGTTCGGGGGGTGGGTCCGAGTTCGATCTCGTGATCCGGGGCGGCCAGGTTTTCGATGGCTCTCCGGCCGACCCCCAGGTGGCCGACGTGGCGATTCATAAGGGCCGGATCGTCCGGGTCGGCGCGGTTACCGGGTCCGCCGCCCGGGTGATCGAAGCCCACGGGCTGGCGGTTCTGCCCGGGCTGGTGGATGTTCATACCCATTCGGACCTCACCTTCATAAAAAGCGGGGCCAAGCGCCACCTGGCCCGGTTTATGCCCAGTTGGAAAGGCAATCATAATATCCTCAGCCAGGGCGTAACCACGGTGGTGACCGGCAACTGCGGCCTGGGCTACGCGGACACGGCGCCCTGGCTGACCATGGTGGATGACCTTGGATTCGGCACCCACGTGGCCCATTTGGCGCCTCACGGCAGCATCCGTGAAGCCCTGTTCGGCCTAGACCAGCCCGGCCGGCCCAGCCCCAAACAGCTTGATGCGCTCAAAGGCCGGGTGGCCGACGAAATGGACAAGGGCGCTTTGGGGTTTTCGGCGGGGCTCGAATACGCTCCCGGACTCATGGCCGAAACCGATGAATTGATCGAACTGGCCCGAGTGGTCCGGAAAAAGGGGGGGCTGTTCACCGTTCACCTGCGGGATGAATCCGGCGCCCCCAACCGGGGACGGCCCGGCCTGTTGAAGGCCATTGGAGAAGCCATCGACATCGGCCGGCGGGCCGAGATTCCGGTTCAGATTTCGCACCTTAAGATCGCCGCGCCGTACGGTTCGACCACCAGCGGCCAGGTGATCGACCTGATTGAAAAAGCCCGAGCCGAGGGCCTGGATGTCATGGCCGATCAGTACCCCTACGACGCCGGGTCCACCTTCGCCACCTATCTTCTGCCCGAAGAATTCAAGGACCCGTCCGGCGGAGTCCGCCCCGAATACCGGACCGGGGAAGGCAAAAAGAAGATCGAAGAGGCCATTGCCCAGGTTTTTTCGTACCTGGGGCCGGAAAAAACCATGATCACCATGAACCCCGGCCGGGAGGAACTGGAAGGGAAGAACATCCAGGAAATCGCCGGGTTGTTGTCCATGACTCCAGCCCAGGCATATGCCGAACTGGTTTCGGCCGACGATCCGCCCACGGCCGTTTTTTTCTGCCAGGATATGGCCATCGTGAAGGAACTTTGCCGCCCCGATTGGGTGCTCACCGCTTCGGACGGCTGGACCGTGCCCAAGGGGATGACCCGGCCTCATCCCCGGACATATGGTTGTTTCCCCAGGAAACTCCGCCGGTTTGCTCTGGATGAACCGTTGGTGAAGCTGAACCAGGCCGTCCGGTCCATGACATCGCTGCCGGCCCAACGCTTCGGTCTGAAGGACCGTGGCCGGATTGCCGAGGGCATGGCGGCCGACGTGGTGATGATGGACTGGACCCGCTTGAAGGATCTGGCTACGTACCAGGATCCGCACCAGTATTCGGAAGGGGTGGTCCACGTGATCGTGAATGGCGTTCTGGCCTTGGAAAACGGCCGGCCCACGGGCGACCGGGGGGGGCGGGGCTTGCGCAAGGCCTGATCCGATACCCAAAAACCAACGAACGGTTGGTGTTCCAATCGTTCAACCGCTAGTGACAAGTCACGCATTAACTCGTGGTAGGCGTATCGCCGGACCAAGGCCAAGGCGGCCGCTATTTTCCGGCACTGGAAACGTGACTTGTCACTAGGGG
>JAGVGV010000428.1 GCA_020056895.1 Deltaproteobacteria bacterium | reverse complement strand
CATACAACAAAAACCGGTTGTCCCGGTAGAACCGCTGAACGTCGTATTCCATGCTGTACGCGTACGCGCCGAAAATCCGGGTGGCCTCGTCCGAGGCCATGCAGGCGGTTTCGGTGGCGAAGTACTTGGCCATGGAGGCTTCTTTCATGGCCGGCCGGCCCTGGTCGATCATCCGGGCGGCATCGTAGGTCATCAGCCGCGAAGCGTGAATCCCGATCGCCATCTGAGCAATTTTGCTCTGGATGAGTTGGAACCGGCCGATGGGCTGGCCGAACTGGACCCGCTCCATGGCGTATTTGCGGGACGCATCGAAGGCGGCTCGGGAAAGCCCCAGCGCCAGGGCGGCGGTCATGGTCCGGATTTCGGCCAGAATGGCGAACAGGTTTTTCATCCCCTGGCCTTCGGGGCTAAGGCGGTGATGATCCGGCAGAATCACGTCGGTGAAGGCCAGTTCGCTGATGACGGCGGCTTTGGTGCCCAGTTTTTCAAAGGCGGGGCTGGTGGACACGCCGGGGAAATCCCGGGGAACGAAGAAAAAATTCAACCCTTTCAGCCCGCTGCCTCGCTTGGTTTGGCAGAGCACGGTGAAAAAGTCGGCCACCGGACCGTTGGTGATCCAGGTTTTTTGGCCGTTGATCCGCCAGCCTTCGGGAATGTGTTCGGCCAGGGTCCGCACGTTGGACAGGTCCGTGGCCGCTTCGGGTTCGGTCAGGGCGAACGAGGCCACTTTTTCCCCCCGCATGGCCGGGTGAAAGTAGCGTTCCTTCAGTTCGTCGTTCCCGTATTTGAACAGGAAATTGGTGCCCATCAGGCACTGCATGGCGGTAATGGCCGCCAGGCTCAAGTACCCTCGGGCCAGTTCTTCGCACATCACGCAAAACAGGGTCGAATTGCCTCCCTGGCCGCCGGCTTTCTTGGGATAGCGGATGCCGAAACAGCCCATATCGGCCAGCATTTTGAACATTTCCCTTGGGAATTCGGCGGCTTCGTCCATGGCCTTGGCCCTGGGGATCACTTCCTGGTCCACGAACCGGGTCATGGCGGCTCTTAAGGCTTTTTCCGGATCGGACCTCATGGACCTTTCTCCTTTCAGGCTTCGGTGGTGGAACCGGTCCGTTCACGAACCAGGCGCGTCAAGGCCGGGACGACCTTGTGGAGGTCCCCCACCAGCCGGAAATCCGCCACTTGGTGGATGGGCGCGTCCGGATCGCGGTTGATGGCCACGATGTACCGGGAATCCAGGATGCCGGCCCGGTGCTGGATGGCCCCGGACAGGCCGCAGGCGATATACACTTCGGGCCGGACGCTCTGGCCGGTCTGGCCGATCTGGCGTTCGTACGGCAGCCAGCCTTCCTCGACCACGACCCTTGTGCCCCCCAGTTCCGCGCCCATGGCCTGGGCCAAGTCCCGTAAAAGGTTGAACCCTTCCGGGCCGCCCACGCCTCGGCCGCCGGCCACGATGATCCGGGCTTTGTGGAAATCCACTCGGTCCCGTTCAGCCTTGGTTTCGCGGATCAGGCGGATCAGAAGGTCCCCGGGATGGGCCTCGGCCCGGATTTGAACGATCTCGCCCTTTCGGGCCGGGTCCGGAACCAGGGCTTCCATGATCCCGGGCCGGACCGTGGCCATTTGGGGCCGGGCGTAGGGCGACACGATGGTGGCCATGACATTCCCGCCAAAGGCGGGCCGGGTCTGGTACAAGTGGCCGTCCGGACCGATTTCCAGTCCGGTACAGTCGGCCGTCAGACCCAGATCCAGCCGCCGGGCCAGGCGGGGGGCCAGGTCACGGCCCTGGAACGTGGCCCCGCAAAGCAGAATCGCCGGCCGGTGGTCCCGGACCAGGTCGGCTACGACGCGGGAGTACGGCAACGTCTGGTACCGGTCCAGATGGTCGGCTTCGGCCAGGAACACCGTATCGGCGCCGCCGGCGATGAGCGGGGCGGCCAGGCCCGAAACGTGTTGGCCCATCAAAAGGACCGCCACCTGGTGGCCCGGGCCCTCGGCCAGCTTCCGGGCGCACCCCAGAAGCTCCAGGCTGGTCCGGTGAAGCCGTCCTTCCCGATGTTCGGCGATCACCCACACGTCCCGGTACTGGCTGGGGTCCACCTCGACTCTTGGCGGCAGATCGCTGGCCAGCGCCTCGGTGGGGCAGGCCGCCAGACAGGCGCCGCAGGACGTGCACCGGTCGCTCATCACCGCTTTCCGGTCTTGCACCGTTACCGCGCCGTACGGGCAGGCTTTGACGCACAGACCGCAGCCGGTGCAGCGTTCAATATCCACCTTGACAGCCATGGAGAACTCCTGAAGAGCCGTCTGCGAATAGCTATCAGCTATCAGCTATCAGCGGTCAGCCGTCAGCTTTTAAGGAAAAAGAGCGATTGTCCCCAATTCCCTAAGAATCGAAAACCCGGGCTTCCGTTCATTATGGCCGCAGGGGGCGAGGCATGCCTCGCCCGTCTTCAATGGGCGGCTCGTTGGCGCGATTCCCATCCCTTTCACACCAGCTTCTT
>JAGVGV010000389.1 GCA_020056895.1 Deltaproteobacteria bacterium | reverse complement strand
CAGGATCACTATTCGGCTTAGGTCCTGGTTCTCACTCGGTTCCGGGCCGCTGTCCGGTTCCGCGTTGGACCCCCAAGGCCGCCGGCTGGTGCAAACCGAGGAAGGGACTCGGGTGGCGGACCTGATCCAATCCCTGGGGCTTCTTGGATCGGGAACGCCTCTTGACGACGTCTTTATTTTCGTTCATATCAACGATCGGCCGGTCACTTTGGACCAGCGATTGGAAGACGGGGATATTCTGGACCTCCATCTGCCCGCCATGGGCGGATGAAGGCGAAGAAAGCCCCTAATAAACGAACCCGGCCAATCCCTGGGGGCCAAGGCCGTTTCTGAAATGGCCTCCAGCCGGCTGGGAAAGGAAACCACCGTGGAACCTTTGGAAGGATTTCAGCGAAAATATCTTCGGGGACTGGCCCACCATCTAGTTCCCGCCGTTTCCGTGGGACAAAAAGGACTGACGCCGAGCCTGGTGGAAGAATTGGACCGGGCCCTGGACCGCCACGAGCTGGTCAAGGTCAAGTTCCTGGATTTTAAGGAAAAGGAAGCAAAAACCGCCCTATCCGCCGAATTGGCGGAAAAAACCGGCGCCGCCCTTTGCGGTCTGATCGGCCATACGGCCATTTTTTATCGGCCCCAAGCCGATCCGGAAAAACGCCTGATCCACCCCCCCACTCGCGACGCCCAAAAGGGGTGAACCGGGCGAACCGGCCAACGCCTCCATTCCGGCCATAAAAAAATCCTCGCGGTCCCATCCGCGGGGAACGATCACCGCTTTCACCCCGCCGTCCCAAGCGGCCTATTGCCCCCCTTCACCCTTGCGGAAAACCCCAAAGACCTCCATTGTGAATTGGAGAGGACGGTGCGTCGGGACGTTTTTTCTCCAGATCCAGCCTGGGTTGAGCGGTTGATTCAAAGCCCCGTCCGGGCGTCCAATCACAAAGTTCAGGGGATCACCACCGCGAAGGGTCGTCAGTATGTTGAATGCCGCCAAGGTCGAGCTTGGTTCCCCCATCCGGATTCTGGTGGTGGAAGACGAACCCGTCCAATCCCGTCTGCTGACCGGGTTGTTGGAAAAAATGGATTATACCGTCTGCGGCCGGGCGGGCACGGGTTCCGAAGCCTTGATCCTGGCCCGGGCCACACGACCGGACTTGGTTCTGATGGATATCGTTCTTCCCGGAGGCATGGACGGCATCGAGGCTGCGGCCACGCTTCGGGACGATCTGAAGCTCCCCGTGGTTTTCGTGACCGCCCACACGGACGAAAACTATTTATCCCGAGCCAGAACCACCCTGCCGTACGGCTTTATTTTAAAACCCATTCGTGAACCGGATTTAAAAGCCACGCTTCAAATGGCCATTTTCGCCGCCCGGGCGGACGCCGACCGTCGGCGGGCGGAAAAAGCCGCGGCCGAAAGCGATTTCCGCTTTCGGGAACTGTTCGATAACATGACCGATGGCGTGGCCGTATACCGGCCCGCTCCGGATGGCCGGGATTTTCTGTTCGTGAATATCAACCCGGCCGGTCAACGGTTGAGCCAGGTGGACCGGGACGAGCTGGTGGGTCGGCGGCTGACCGAAGTATTCCCCGGAGTGGAAGAGCTGGGTCTGCTGGATGCGATGGGCCGAGTGTACCGAACCGGACGGCCGGAAACCCTGCCCCTGGCGCTTTACAACGATCAACGGATCCGGCAATGGGTGGAAAACTATGTGTTCAAGGCCCCTTCCGGCCTGGTCGTGACGGTGTACCGTGACCGGACCGAACAACAGCGGCACATGGACGCCCTGGACATGGAACGGCAACGGGTCTTAAAGCTTTTGGAAAACCTCCCCGGCCTGGTCCTTTTGTACCAGCCCCAGGGCGGCATTGTCTTCGCCAACCGGCTCTTTCGGGAAGTGTTCGGCGATCCTCGAGGCCTCCGCTGCCAGGACGTGTTTCATGACCAAAACAGCCTTTGCCCCGCTTGCCATTATCCGACGTTGAACGATACCGAAAGCGGCTCCGATATGACCGCGCCCGACGGCCGGATCTTCCACGTGATGGATTATCCCTATACCGACGTGGACGGCTCGCCGCTCGTTTTAATCATGGGTCTGGATGTCACCCATCTTCGCCGGACCGAAGATCATCTGAAAAAGTCGATCGAAGAAAAAGACGTGCTGCTCAAGGAAATCCACCACCGGGTCAAAAACAACATGCAGGTGGTGACCAGCCTCCTGAGCCTTCAGGCCGGCCGGATCCAGGACCCTCTGGTAATCCAGGCCCTGAGAGACTGCCGGGGACGGGTGGCCTCCATGGCCCTGGTCCACGAACAACTCTACGGCGCCCGATCCCTGGCCCGGATCGATCTGGGCCGATATTTGGCCGACCTGATTCCCTCCATCGTCCGTTCCTTCCCCGAAGCCGGCCGGGGAATTCAGATTCACACCCAAATCCAACCCGGCCTGGAACTGGGCATCGACCAGGCCATCCCCTGCGGGTTGATTCTGAACGAACTGTTTTCCAACGCCTTCAAGCATGCCTTTCCCGCGAACCGGAACGGACGGATCGATGTCAGCGCCGAACGGACCGAGGCCGGGGACGGCGTTATTCGTTTTTCGGACGACGGCGTGGGGTTGCCCTTGGATTATGATCTGGCCCGGACCAAAACCCTGGGCTTGTCTCTGGTGAAAAACCTGGCCGAAGGCCAGATGAAAGGGGCGCTCGCCCGAGACCCCGGTCCCGGCGCCACCTTCCGTTTCCAATTCCCGTTGACCTCCAAGTCCTAGACCCCACCGCCGATTCCGACCCATTCGCCGGCCCACCGGTTCGAACCCGCCTCGAATATCCGTCGGGGGGTATTTTATTGGTATCCGGTTCGAGTCCTTTTGGAATTCCACCTTGCATGAACCGGCTCCGAGCCGTACACTTATGGAAGAAACCACCCGGTACGAAAACCGATCCTCAGGCTGGCCAACGGGTTGGACGTTCAGAGGCTTTTCTTG
>JAGVGV010000190.1 GCA_020056895.1 Deltaproteobacteria bacterium | reverse complement strand
GGAGGCCCTGGGCGCCCTGGCCGGCGGCATCGCCCACGATTTCAACAACCTTTTGACCATCATCAGCGGGAATACCCAGTTGGGCCTCCGGCATGCCGCCCCGGACGATCCTTCGCGAAAAAACCTGGAATCCATCCAGAAAGCCGGTTCGCGGGCCATCGAGCTGGTCCAGCACATTCTGGCCTTCAGCCGCCGGAGGGAACGGAAACGCAGCCCGGTCGAGATCGGTCCCATCGTCAAGGAAACGCTGAAGCTGATGCGGGCCTCCATTCCGGCCTCCATCGATATCCGCCAGCGGATCGTTGACCAACGAATCACCATGCTGGCCGATCCCACCGAAATCCACCAGATTGTCATGAATTTGTGCACCAACGCGTACCATGCGATGGGGGAGGACGGCGGTATTTTGGATGTGGCCCTGGAACCGGCCACGATGTCTGAATCGGACGCGGGACGGGGCCTGGACCTTGTCCCGGGAAACTACCTGGTTCTTCGGATCAGCGATACGGGCCAGGGCATCGATCCCGCCATCCGGGATAAAATCTTCGATCCGTATTTCACCACCAAGGAGCCGGGCGTGGGCACGGGGTTGGGCTTGGCCGTGGTCAACGGCATCGTCCGGGATTGCCGGGGCGCCATTCAGGTGTACAGCGAACCCGGCCAGGGCGCCACCTTCAACGTCTATTTCCCCACAATCCAGACCGCCGCCGTGGAAATCGCGGCCGTTCAGGAAGACCTGGTGGGCGGGACCGAGCGCATCCTGTTGGTGGAAGATGAAGAATCGGTGGCGGAAATCACCCGGGAATCCTTGTTGGATCTGGGGTACCAGGTGGAGGTTCATAAAGACGGAGCGGCGGCCTTGGAAGCCTTTGAGCGCCAGCCCGAAGCCTATGACCTGGTGCTCACCGACCAGACCATGCCCCGGTTGACCGGCCTGAAACTCGCCGCGCGGGTCAAAGCCATTCGTCCCGATCTGCCCATTATTCTCTCTACGGGGTTCAGCGCCAGCGTCACCGAAGAAAGTTCCCGGGAAGCGGGAATCCAGGAGGTGTTGATGAAGCCCATCCATCTGAGCTCCCTGGCCTCCCGAGTCCGCCGCGTGTTGGATGAACGTTCGGAAAACCCGGGTTTGGCGGAAAATCCGCCCGAAGCTTGATGTACCGGATTCCCGGAATCCGTTTACGCCGAAACGGCGGATTCCAGCCCCATGTCCGAACCATTTTTCCTATGCCGGCCGGCTTCCCGGGCTCGAGCCCAGATCACGCAACTGGGCCGGAATTTGCAATAAATGCCGGGGTCGAAGCAGGGGGCCCCTTCTTCCAGACAGTCCTCGCAATATCCTCGAAGATTCACTTTTTGGCACGGAACATTCGCGTCCCGATCCGGATGAAGGTGGCAGGCGGCCATGGCGATGGGGTCCTCCTTGGAGCATCAATCGTTATTATCCCATAAAGAGCCGTGAACGGGGAATTGGTTTCACACCCCGACCGGCGGCCCCGGGTTGACAAACCGGGCGGGGAACCGTAGCCTGAACGGCATCCCCGTCCCTCCTTGGGGCGTTACAAAGGCGGACACCAATATGAAAGCCATCGATTTTCCAAAGGACATCCAGGCCCAATTGATTCCCGAACCCTCGGGACGGCTGGTCTACGCCTGCCTGGGATGCGGCGCGGATCATCCCGCCGATGCCCTTTTGTATACCTGTCCTTCCTGCGGCGGTGTTTTGTTGATCGAAGATCGGGACGCCGACCGTCTGCGGAAGACTCCGGGCGCACATTGGCGCCGGCTGTTCGATTACCGGAAAATGTTGAACGAACCCGCCCTGTCCGGCGTTTTTCTTTTTCATGAATTCCTGGCCCCTCAGATCCCGCTCGAAGACGTGGTGTACCTGGGGGAAGGCTTCACCCCCATCGTGGCCGCCAGCCCTACCCTGGCCGACCAAGTGGGCACGCCCTTTTTTTTCAAAAACGATGGCCAGAACCCATCGGCCTCGTTCAAGGACCGGGGCATGGCCGCGGCCATGAGCTTCATCAATCATCTGGTCCGGACCAAGGGGTTGAAGGACGTTTTGTCGATCTGCGCTTCGACCGGCGACACTTCGGCCGCCGCCGCCCTATACGCCTCGTACCTGGCCGGATCGGTTAAATCCGCCGTACTGCTGCCCAGGGGTAAGGTCACCCCCCAACAGCTCAGCCAGCCGTTGGGCAGCGGGGCCCGAGTGTTCGAACTCCCCGGTGTATTCGACGACTGCATGAAGGTGGTGGAACACCTGGCCGACCGGTACGATGTGGCCCTGCTCAATTCCAAGAACGCTTGGCGGGTTCTGGGGCAGGAATCCTATTCCTTTGAAATCGCTCAGCAGTTCGATTACGACGTCCAGGACCTGGCCCTGTTCCTGCCCATCGGCAACGCCGGAAACATCACCGCCATTCTGGCCGGGCTTTTGAAATTCTACCGGGCCGGGATCATCGACGGGCTGCCCAAGGTGGTCGGAGTCCAGTCGGCTCACGCCGATCCGGTGTTCCAGTACTATTCCCAGCCGCCGGCTCGAAGAACCTACCGCCCCGTGACCGTCCAACCATCCGTGGCCCAGGCGGCCATGATCGGCAACCCGGTCTCCATGCCCCGAGTGCTTCGGTTGGTGGAAACGTACGAACGGGCCGCCGGCGGCCCCCGGTTTTTCGTGGTTCAGGTGGCGGAACAAGCCATCATGGATTCCATGCTTCTGGCCAACCAGAACGGGCATGTGGCCTGCACTCAAGGGGGGGAAAGCCTGGCCGGGCTCCGTACCGCCCTGGGCGTGGGGATCGTCCGGTTAGGGGAAACGGCGGTGCTCGATTCCACGGCCCACGCCCTCAAGTTCGCCGACTTCCAGAACCAGTACTACCAAAACGGATTCGGCCCCGAATTCAGGATCACGCCCAAGGACGAACTGAAAAACCACCCCGTGGCCATCGTTCCGGAAGGGCTGACGGCTCTCCCCGCGCCCGGTCATCCCCTGGCGCCCGAAGATATGGCGGCCTACGTCCAGGCCGTGGGCCGGGAAATCGCCCGGCGGCTCGGGCTGGCGGAAAAGAGATAAGGAAAACGTTGGGGGAGAATGCCTGGGGAATGCTTTGGCGGCCAAAGCACCCCCCAGCCCCCCCCCGAAAGCCAGGGG
>JAGVGV010000701.1 GCA_020056895.1 Deltaproteobacteria bacterium | reverse complement strand
TAATCCTGGGCCACGTACCCGCCGTCGTAATCGTGAGCGTACCGGTACCCCTGGCCGTACCCCAGGTCTTTCATCAGCCGCGTGGGCGCGTTGCGAATATGAAGGGGCGGCGGCAGGGACCCCGAATTCCGTGCCTCTTCCCGGGCCAGGCCGAAAGCCTTGTACACCGAATTCGATTTTTCGGCCGTGGCCAGATACACCGCCAGATGAGCCAAGGCCAGATCCCCTTCGGGCGAACCCAGCAACCGGTACGTATCCAGGGCGCTGGTCCCCAACATCAAGGCCACCGGATCCGCCAACCCCACGTCTTCGGACGCGAACCGGACCATCCGCCGGAGGATATAAATGGGGTCCTCGCCCGATTCGAGCATCCGGGCCAGCCAGTACAGGGCGGCGTCGGGATCGGACCCCCGAAGGCTCTTGTGCAGGGCCGAAATCAGATTGAAATGCTCCTCCCCGGCCTTGTCGTACCTCAGGGCTTTTTTTTGAAACGCTTCCCGGGCCTCCGTTTCGTCCACCAACCGCCGGCCGGACCGGTGAGGCGCGATGGTCACCGCCAGTTCCAGCGCGGCCAAAAGAGCTCGGGCGTCTCCGTCGGCGGCCAGGGTCAAAAAGTCCCGGGCCGCCGGCGTGATTTCCGCGCTGATGGCTCCCAGGCCCCGATCCTGGTCCCCCAACGCCCGGTCCATCAACCGGCCCAGGTCTTCGGGCGAAAGAGGCTGGAGCACCAGCACGCGCATCCGGGATAAGAGGGCGGGGTTGATTTCGAACGACGGGTTTTCGGTGGTGGCCCCAATCAGGGTGATGAGCCCGCTTTCCACGTGGGGCAGAAAGGCATCCTGCTGGCCCTTGTTGAAGCGGTGGATTTCGTCCACGAACAATATGGTCCGCCGGCGGCCGTACTTCTGGCTTTCAAGGGCCGCCTGAACCACTTCGCGAACTTCCTTGACTCCGGACAAAACGGCCGAAAACATGACCATTTCGGCCTGAGCCGACCGGGCCAGGAGCCGGGCCAGAGTGGTTTTGCCCACCCCCGGCGGTCCCCACAAAAGGATCGAAACCAGGGCGCCTTCCTCCACCAGCCGCCTGAGTACCTTGCCGGGGCCGATCAAATGGTCCTGGCCCACGAAGTCGTCCAGGGAGCGGGGCCGCATCCGTTCGGCCAGCGGCGCGGAAGCCGGAGGCGTATCGCTTAAGGAAAAAAGGTCGGTCATGGCCATGCATTCTAACCGAAAACCCGGCCGGAGGCAAAAAGCCCGAGGCAATAGCCCGGCATCCGGCCAGAGCGGCGCCCCCTGGCTTCCGATCGGATGGACAAAACCGGGAAGGATGCCTTATGATCGAGGCGGTCTGGGGTTCCGGTAACCAAACCGTCGGAGCCCATCGATCGGTAAGGACCGGAGATCAAGGAAAAGACGGGAAGCGGAACAACCCCTTGTCCCCGAAAAGGTATTCCTCGCCATGGAGACGCCTCGATCCCAAGAAACATCCCTTACGCTGACCGCCGTGGACGGCATCCTGGTGGGTCACGCTACGGATGAACGCCACCGGACCGGATGCACGGCCATCCTGTGCCCCGAAGGAGCCACGCCCGGAGCCCATGTGTGCGGGTTCGCCCCGGGAACCAGGGAAGTGGCGCTTTGCGATCCCCTGAACCGGGCCGATCAGGTTCAGGGCGTGCTTCTTTCCGGCGGCAGCGCCTTCGGGCTGGACGCGGCTTCGGGGGTGGTCCGATGGCTGACCGAGCGGGACCGTGGGCTGCCCACCTTGTACGGCCGGGTGCCGCTGGTTCCTTCGGCCATTATTTACGATCTCAATTTCAACCAATCCCGGGGCCTGCCCGACGCGGCCATGGGGTACCAAGCCGCCCAAAACGCATCGGCCGAACCCGTTCCCCAAGGTTGCGTGGGCGCGGGGACCGGGGCCACCTGCGGAAAAATGGCGGGGTTCGACCGCGCCATGAAGTCCGGCCTGGGATCGGCCGGCGTTTTCTGGCGGGATGTTCAGGTGGCCGCCTTGGCCGTGGTCAACCCCTTGGGCAGCGTATTGGACGCGGACACCGGCCGGATCATCGCCGGCGGCCGGACCGCCGACGGCCGGGCCTTGGCCAGCCTCCACGAGGTTCTGTCCGTATTCACCGACATGATGGCCCTGTCCTACCTGGCCTCCACCAACACCGTTTTGGGCGTGGTGGCCACCAACGCCCGCCTGAGCAAAATCCAGGCCGCCCGAGTGGCCCGCATGGCCGCCGCCGGAATCGCCCAAACCATTCGGCCGGCCCATACCCTGTTCGATGGCGACGTGGTGTTTTGCCTGGCCACGGGCCGGGGACCGGCGGGAGAAGAAAACCTGATCGGCGCCCTGGGAGCCGAAATGATGGCTCGGGCCGTGGTCAACGGCGCCATGCATGCCCATGGCGTCCCCGAATACCCGGCCGCCCGGGATTTATAACGTTGGGGACGGCATGCTGGAACCGTTCGCCGTCCTTTTTGGAGAATTTGAAGATGATCATCGACGTTCATACCCATATCTGTCCGCCGGATGTTTGCCAGGACAGGGCCTGCTATCTGCTGCCGTCGGAAAACGCCTTTTGCGCCATTTACCGCGATTCCAAGGCCAGGCTGGCCACGGCCGAAGACCTGATCGCGGCCATGGATCAGGGCGGCGTGGACATGGCCGTGGCCTTCGGTTTCCCGCTGTCCAACGAGGACCTGGCCCGGCGGCACAACGATTACGTGCTGGAGGCCCAAACCAACCATCC
>JAGVGV010000099.1 GCA_020056895.1 Deltaproteobacteria bacterium | reverse complement strand
ATTTTTTTTAAAAAAACCTTTGACAGCCTTCGGGCTCCTAGGCTAAAAATTCGGGCTTGAAACCGGTCGGCATTGTGCTTCGTGAGATATTGTAAAAAATATCACAAGGGAGCCTTGGCCGGCGGTCCCTTTTGATGGACCCTGAAAAATAAACCCCCGCTGAGGTCGAGGCCGAGATGGTAAAAGTAATCCCGGACATATCGCTCATCATCCAGGTGGTCAATTTCCTGTTTTTGATGATCGCCCTCAACTTGGTTCTGTATCGCCCGATCCGCCGCATCATGAAAGAACGCAAGGAGCGGTTCGCCGCCTTCGAATCGGACATCACCAGTCTGACCGGGCGGGTGGACGACCGGCTCCGGCAGTTCGAACAGCAGCTGGTGGAAGCGCGGCGGGAAGGCCTGGGAAAAAAGGACGATCTGAAGGCCGCCGGGCTGACGGAAGAAAAGGGTCTTCTGTCCGCCGCCTCGGCGTCGGCCGAAGCACAAGTTCAGAAGGCGAGGGACCAGGTGAAAGCCGACATGGAATCCGCTCGGACGGCCCTGTCCGCGGACATCCAGGTTTTTTCCCGGGACCTGGCCCAGAAAGTGTTGGGGAGGAGCCTGTCATGAGCGGTTTTCGTTCTTCCGGACGCACGCTCCGTTATTGGGGAGTGCTGATGGCTCTGGCGTTGATCCTCGCGTGGCCCGCTCTGGTGATGGCCTCGGGGGGCGGCGAGGAAGGCGCTGACGCCGGCGCGGCTGGGCACGGCGGAGTATCGGAGTTCCAGAAATGGGATTTCGTCTGGCGCACCCTGAATTTCATTCCGCTGGTGGTCATTTTGTTCGTGGTGCTCAAGAAGCCCGTGGCCGCCTTTTTTAGCGGCCGCCGAAGCGAAATCGCCCACGCTTTGGACGAATTTGAAAAGAAAAAGGCCGAAGCGGAAGCCCGGTTCCGGGAGCTCGAAGGCAAGCTTTCACGCCTGGACGCGGAGCGGGAGAAAATCCTGGCCGATTTCGTGGTTCAGGGTGAGGAAGAAAAGGCCCGGATCATCACCCACGCCCACGAACTGGCGGAACGGGTGAAAAAGCAGGCCGAAGCGACCATCGCCCAGGAAGTAAAAACGGCCAAGGCCCAGTTGATCCGCGAAATCGCCGAAACCTCCGCCCGCATGGCTGAAGACCTGATTAAGAGCCGGATCGACGCTTCCGACCAGAGCCGCCTGATCCAGGAATATCTGACCAAGGTGGTGCCCAATTGATCAGCCAGACACTTGCCCGCAGGTATGCCCAGGCGCTCTTGGCCTTGGGCCGGGAAGACGGCCAGTACGCGGCGTACGGCCTTGAGCTGGCCGCATTCACCCAGGTGATGGAAAATTTGGACCTGGGCGGAGCCTTGTCGAACCCCATCCTCCCCAAGAACACCCGCCGCCTGATCCTGGACCGGATTCTGGAAAAGTTGAAGCTGTCCAAAATGACGGCCAATTTCCTGGTTCTGCTTCAGGACAAGGGCCGGATTGGACATATTCAGGCCATTAATCGGACCTACCAACATTTGGTGGACGAGGTGGGCAACATCCAGCGGGCCACGGTGGTGACCGCCCAGGCGGTGGATGCCAAGGCCCAGGCCGATCTAAAGGCCACTTTGGAAAAGCTGACCGGCAAAACCATTGTTCTGGAAACCCAGGTCGATCCCGCCATCATCGGCGGCGTGGTGGCCCGGGTGGGGGATTTGACCCTGGACGGCAGCATCAAGACTCAGTTGAAAAACCTCAAGGAATCTTTGATCAAGGGGTAAAGGCATATGCAGATCAGAGCGGAAGAGATCAGCGAAATCATAAAATCGCAGATCAAGGACTACGACAAGAAGGTCGAGATTTCCGAGACCGGCGTGGTTCTGTCCGTGGGCGATGGCGTGGCCAAGGTCTACGGCGTGGAAAAAGCCATGGCCATGGAGCTGCTCGAATTCCCGCACGGGATCCTGGGCATGGTCCTGAACCTGGAAGAGGACAACGTGGGCGTGGCCGTTCTGGGTGACGTGGAACACATCAAGGAAGGCGACTTGGTCAAACGGACCGGCCGGATCGCCCAGGTGCCCGTGGGCGACGCGGTGATCGGCCGCGTGGTGGACGCCGTGGGCGCGCCCATAGACGGCAAAGGTCCCATCGATGCCAAAGAATTCTCCCGTATCGAGGTCGTGGCGCCCGGCATCATCGCCCGCAAGGCCGTGCACGAACCCATGTACACCGGTCTTAAGGCCATCGACACCATGACGCCCATTGGCCGGGGACAGCGGGAACTGATTATCGGCGACCGCCAGATCGGTAAAACGGCCATCTGCGTGGATGCCATTCTGAACCAGAAGGGCCAGGACCTGATCTGCATCTACGTGGCGGTGGGCCAGAAAAAATCCACCGTGGCCCAGGTGGTGGACATTTTACGCCGAAACGGCGCCATGGACTATACCGTGGTCGTTTCGGCCTGCGCCTCCGACCCCGCCACCCTCCAGTATATCGCCCCGTTCGCCGGATGCGCCATGGGTGAATACTACCGCGACCGCGGCAAACACGCGCTGATCATTTACGATGATCTTTCCAAACAGGCCGCCGCGTACCGCCAGGTGTCCTTGCTCCTCCGGCGCCCCCCGGGCCGGGAAGCCTACCCCGGCGACATTTTCTACAACCACTCCCGGTTGCTCGAACGGGCCGCCAAACTTTCCGACAAACTGGGCGCCGGCAGCCTTACGGCTTTGCCGGTCATTGAAACCCAGGCCGGTGACGTTTCGGCCTTCATCCCGACCAACGTGATTTCGATCACCGACGGCCAGGTCTTCCTCGAGCCCAACCTCTTTTTCTCCGGCGTCCGGCCGGCCATCAACGTCGGTATCTCGGTCTCCCGGGTCGGTGGCGCCGCCCAGACCAAGGCCATGAAAAAGGTCGCCGGCACCCTGCGGCTCGATCTGGCCCAGTTCCGCGAGTTGGAAGCCTTCGCCCAGTTCGGTTCCGACCTCGATAAATCCACCCTGGCCCAGCTCAACCGGGGCCAACGCCTGGTGGAACTGCTCAAGCAGCCCCAGTACAAACCCATGCCGGCCGAAAAAGAGGTTTTAAGCCTGTTCGCCGGAACCCGAGGGTTTCTGGACAAATACCCGATCTCCGCGGTGCAGACCTACGAAAACCGGATGTTCGAGTTCGTTGAAGGCAAATATCCTGAAATCCTGAAAGAACTCAAACAGGCCAACGACATCAGCCCGGACCTTGACGCGAAAATCAAGAAGGCCCTGACCGAGTTTGAACAGGTCTTCCAGCCCGCGGCCTAACGACCGCCGACCACAGGTAGGCCATGGCAGCGCTTAAAGACATCAAGCGGAAAATCAAGGCGGTCAAGCAGACCCAAAAAATCACCAAGGCCATGAACATGGTCGCCGCGTCCAGACTCCGCGGCGCCCAGACGCGCATGGAAAGCTTCCGGCCCTACGCCGCCAAGTTCGCCGAGGT
>JAGVGV010000510.1 GCA_020056895.1 Deltaproteobacteria bacterium | reverse complement strand
GGAGCCTGGCCGCCGGATGGCGGGGCGGCGGTTCCACAAGCCGGGGAAGAACAGGCGGGGGGAGGCGGGGGGGCCGATCCGGACGACGCTTTGATTTCCTTGGGGGGCCGGCCTCGCCGGATGTCCTGGTAACGGTCCTCCATTTCCTTTTCCGGGAACGACAACCCGTCCACGGGGTCCACGAACCCCACCACCCGGTACCCGTATTCCTTGAGGAACCGTTGCAGGAAACCCGTAAGCGTATCGTCCGCCCAATAGATTTCGCCGTTGTCCCGGGCCACCGGAAACGACGCCAGGTCCAGGATATTGCCGTCCAGGAACAACAGGCTTTTCAGAGGCAGAAACCGGGCCAGTTCCTTGAGCCACCTAGGGGCTTTGTCGTCCGTGAGGATCATGATCCGCCTTTATCATTCCATCGCCGGCCGGGAACCCGGCCGGTCAGGTTTTGGTCCGTTCCAAAAGG
Organism: Deltaproteobacteria bacterium; assembly: GCA_020056895.1. Classification (GTDB taxonomy): domain Bacteria; phylum Desulfobacterota; class Desulfarculia; order Adiutricales; family JAGVGV01; genus JAGVGV01. The sequence continues at coordinate 13,972 of JAGVGV010000510.1, read as the reverse complement.
TGCTCCCGGCCTTCCCGGGTTTCCTCTTCGGCCATGATTTCCTCGGCCGTTTCCACCACCACGATGGGAATGGCGTCCTGAGCCGCCAGGCTTTCGGCCTCAATCTGGTAGGAAAAGCCTTCCTTGGTGAGCCGACGGATCAGTTCACGAAAATCGTTGGCCCATTGATCCTCCTGGCGGCGGAAAAACTGGATTTCGGCGTCGGTCATGGGCGCGTGGGCGTCCCGCCGTTCATGAGCCAGACCAAAATCCATCCGTCCCTCCCGGCCCATGGTCACGGTCAGCCGTTCCCCACCCGGCGCCGCGAAAACGGACCGGAGAGGGTCCAGGGAATCGGGATTCCCTTCGTCCGCCAGCCGCCGATACCCCAAGTCACCCAAATGCCGAACCATAGCCTCGGACAGGGTGCTCCGAAACGCGGCCCACTGAACCTGGGCATCCACTTGAGAGCGCAAGTATTCGAACCGGCCGCTCAGTTCAGTCAACCGGGTGGTTTCATCCTTTTCGCCGGCCGATTCCATTTCGGGCAGAGAACGGAACCCTTGGGCCAGATCGTCCAGAGCCCGGATGGTTTCTTCATCCAGAGCCAAATGCCGGTACCGGACCGTTTCGCCCAGCAGCCGCATGGCCTCTTGGACCCGGCCCGTCCGTGCCGCGTCCTTGGCTTCCTGGACCTTGATAAAACGGCCCATGGTTCGGGAGATGGTTTCGTGAAACGAGGCGAGTTCCTCCACCGATGGCGTGCGGCCCTGACTCAGACGGTCCTGATACCGCCGCGCCTGGGCCATGAACCGTTCCTGAGGCCAACCAGCGTCCATCGTCAAATCGTGGGGCAAGGCGGCCAGGAAGCGTTCGATGTCCATCAGTCTGGCGGCGGCTTGTTCTTCGCGGGACGATTGGGGAACCGGCGGGGCCGGGGTTTCCATGGCGCCTGGGGCGGGCCGGGCTTGGCGGCCCTCGGCCAGTTGGACGGCGGCCAGGCCCGTTTGGGCGGAAGCCAGGGCGGCAAAGGTTTCGAGCGCGGCCTTGGTCCGGGTTTGGGCGGCCAGGAGTTCCCTGGTCCGCTCCTCTTCCCGAGCTCGGATCGCTTCCTTTTCCCGCCGCCGTTCTTCCCACTGAGCGGTTTCCCGTTCCGCCTGCAGGGCCTTGATGGCAATTATGGCGGCTATGGCCACGGCGGCGGCGCCGATGACAATGGGCGCCAGCGCGGCTCCGGAAACCGCCACGGCGGGAACCGCGGCTTTGGCGCAACTCATGATCCGCTCCTCATTGGGGAGGCCAGCCTAAAACGACCCTTTTGCCTTGGGTTGGGGCCGGGTACGGTTTTCGAGTCCATGGGTTCTAGTGACAAGTCATGTGTTAACTGTCGGCAAGCGTTCAGCCGCTCTGGGTTATGGCAACCACTTATTCCGACACTTGAAGCGTGACTTGTCACTAGTCGAATTCCCTTAAGGATTCGTGTATCCCTTTCAGCGTTTCGAACCAGAATTCAAGCGCCGCCTCGCCCTTGTCCTTGTCGAAACGTTCGATCCAGGCGATCAGCCGGGGGTCCCGGTCGCCCTCCACGTCGCGGCGGCGCTTGAAAAAGGTATGGACCAGATCGGCGTTGCGGCCCGGCTCCCAGAATACGGCCGCGTTGCGGGAATTGATCCGGCAGGCGGTGAGCAGGGCGTTGCGGGTATAGGCGTCCCGAAGGCCGAACAGGTTTTCCATGATCTCCGGAACCATGTCTTCAGCCCAGCCCCGGTGGAACCGGCAGATGCCCAGGTTGTCGAGCATCAGTTCCTTGACCAGGCGTCCCGCGTTTTTGCGGCCCAGTTCCCGGGGGGGAAGAAAGTCCGCGCCGTAGTGCATGTAATACTTGCCCATGATGGCCATGGGCGATAACACTCCGGGCGTCCAGTACTGGTTGGGCGCCATCCAACCTTGGCGTGCGTTGGCGTTGTACACGAACCGGTCCATGACCTCCCGGCCTCGGTCGCGAGCCAGACGCCGGGCCAGTTTCCGGGGGCCTTCGGCCAGGTTCAGGATGCCCCGGCCGTCGATGATGGCCTGGAGCATGTCCATGCCGATCCGGGCGTTGTGGTCGGAATCGGTTTCGACCGCGAACCCTTTGGGATCGAAAACCGGTTTTTCCTTTGCCCCCACTTCTTCGGGCGTAACCAGGCCGTCGGCCAGAGCGTCCATGAGCCAGGCCAGAACGCCGCCGGCGGAGATCGCGTCGAATCCCAGTTCGTCGGCCTTGTGGTTCAATCGTTCGGCGGCCCGCTGGTCGAAAATGCCGCACAGGGGCCCAAGGGCCTGGTACGGTTCGTAATCCTTTTTGAATTCATCCTTCATCTTTTTGCACACGGCGGCGCAGGGTTCACCGCAGGTGCGTTGATGTTTGGGGAGGATGGTTTCTTCGTTGAACTGCTTCAAATAATGGTCCACCACCAGCTTTTTGTGAATGTCCAGGCGGTCCGCTTCGTTCCAGTAAAGGCTCCGGTAGTTGAAAGAGATCATCCGGCCGCCCAACGTGGCGAAATTGACGCCGAAGGTGCCGCCGGTGGCGAATTGGGGATCGAACCGGTATTTGGTGGTGGCTTCGAGGTCCTTGGCGGCCAGTTTTTTTTGGTATTTGTCGATGAACCATTGATCGGCCACGCGGCGGTCCCGGAAATCCTCGTCCAGGTGGGTTCCGCCATAAATGATGCCGGCCAGGCCGTGTTTCTGGAACATTTTTGTTCCCAGGCCGCCCCGGCCGGCCCAGGTATCCACGAAGGAGACCCGTCCATCAGTGATCGGAGCGGACACGATGGCCCCCATATCCGTGGCCCGGGCGGCGGGTCCCGCGGCCAGAATCCTGGGGGCTTCGGCATAATCGCCGCCATACCGCGCCAGGGCGTCGTCCATGACGGCATACACTCCGCCCCGGCCCTGGTTCCAAACCCGGTCGATGTCGATCGGTTCGATCTTCACCTGGATTTCTTCGCCGCCCGACCGATTGACGGCCAAAAGGCTGGGCATGGCGGCCCGGCCGATGACCGCCAGGAGGTTGATTCCCAGGTTGTCGAACACCAGACCCGCGCCGCCCATGCTGGAAACGTAAAACGATCCCCAGCAGGGGGAAAAGCCTGAAAAGATCAGACGGTTGGATCCGGGGAAAATGGATCCGGACAGCAACCCCGCGCCAATGTTCAGGCTGTCGTGGCGGCCCGCCAGGTGGAGCCCCAGATCCACGGGGCCGAAAAAGTCGCCCAGGCTGTACTTTTGAATCCGGTAAAAACCGGACGCGGCGTCGATTAGGAGAACCTTGAGGCAGGGGGCCATGGTTCGCTGTCTCTTTCCGGCGGGGCGTCACCCCTCGGTAACGGTCCCAACCTTGGTCAGGAAATCTTTGGCTTCCTTGAAATCGGGGAAAAGCTGCAGTGCCTTCTTCATGGCGGCGACGGCTTTGGCTTTGGCCCCGGCTTCAAAAAAGGCCCGGCCCAGGTTGTAGTACAGCCGTTCGTCTTCGGGATCGATCTGGATGGCCCGTTGATAATTGATGATGGCTTCATCGAACTTTTTTTGGCGCCTTAGGGCAATGCCCAACCGGTTGTACACATGGAGGGCCGTGGGATCGGCTTCCAGGGCCTGGGTGTATGCGTTCTGGGCTTCTTCGGCCATGCCGGCCTCGAGGAAGGCTTCGCCGATCTGATGGGCCACTTCGGCCCGGTTGTGGTCGGCCGTGCGCAGCGCGTTTTGCATGACCCGGACGAACTGGTCTTTTTGACCGGTCTGGATCAGGCATTTGCCCAGAACCATTTGGCGGTCGATGTTTTTGGGGCTGATCCGGACGGCCTGCTTAAGGTTGTCCACCGCGCCCTGGATGTCGCCCAAGGATTGGCTGACTCGGGCCAGCGCCTCGTGCCCCTTCAGGTATCCTTTGCCGAATTCCACGGCCCGGGTATAAAACTTGCGGGCGGTCAACAGGTCGTTCTGAGCTTCGTGGATTTCACCCAGGGCCATGGATATCCGGGGGCTCCGGCTGTTGAGCTTGAGGGCTTTTTTGAGTTCATCGAGGGCCATATCGTATTGCCGGGCGTCCATATAGACCCGGGCCACGGAAAGGTGAACGTCGATGGGTGAAGGAGTGCGTTTTTTGGTCAGCACTTCGTCGATTTTGATCTTGAGGTCTTCGTGGGTGAAGGGTTTGAGCAGGTACCCATCCACTTCCACTTCGCCGGCTTCGGCCACGATACTCAAATCCACTTCGCCGGTGATCATCAGGAAGGGAATGGGCCGAAGCTGATCGTCTTCGCGGACGGCCCTCAAGACATCGATGCCTTTGGTCGTGGGCATGTTCCAATCGCTTAAAATCAAATCCAGTTTTTCCGTTCTCAGCTTGACGATGGCCTTGTCGCCATCGTCCACGCGGATGATTTTTTCAAAGCCGATCACGCGGAGCATGTTGGTGAGGGTTCGGAGCATGCTCATTTTGTCCTCGGCGACGAGAATGGTCATGTCTTTGTAATTAAAGGTGATTTCCATGCATGGGTCTCCAGCCCGTCCCTCGCGGGCGGGTTATTCCCCGTCCGGTTGGCGTCCCGGTTCCAGGGGAGGTAAGGGGGCTTCGAAAATGCCCTTGATTTTATCGTGGACGGTGGCGGCGTCGAAGGGTTTGACGATGTATTCATCGCATCCGGCGGACAGGAAGGAAAGGACCACGCCGATTTCGGACCGGGCGGTGACCATGATGACTCGAAGGCGGGCCAGAGGGCCCACGCCCAGTTGCTCCTCCTTTTTTCGGATTTGGGAAAGCACTTCCATGCCATCCGGGCCGGGCATCTGATAGTCCAGGCACATCAGGTCGTATGGCCGCATGTCCAGCCAGGCCCGTTCGAAGGCTTCCATGGCTTCCCGGCCGTCCACGGCGGCGTCGCAATCCGCGATGGCGGACAGGATCGCCGCCAGCTTGAGCCGGCTGACCGATTCATCATCCACGACCAGAATGCGCATATCGGTTTAAACCATCTTGAATCCCAGTTTGCGTATTTTTTCAAACACCCTTGAAGCGGTGAAGGGTTTGACCAGGTAGTCGTCGCATCCCGCCTGAATGGAGGTGATGACGGTATCCTTGTCCTTATGGGAGGTGGTCATGAGCACTTTCGAGGCCCGTTCCTTGGGGAGGTTCATCCGGTTTTCAATGGACCGGATTTCAAACAGGACTTCCGTGCCGTTCTGGTCCGGCAATTCCACATCCAGGCAGATCAGGTCAAAGGGCCGCCGGTCCCGCCAGGCGTCCTGGAAGGCCTCGATGGCGGCCCGGCCCGTTTCCACGGCTTGGATCTGACCCAGCTCCTCCATGATGGTGGCCAGTTTGACCCGGCTGACCAGGTCGTCTTCAACGATAAGTACTTTCAATCCCATGGGTTCACCCTAGGGTTTTTATGGTGTACATCAGACGCCGTCATTCCGTCGTCGGACCGGCTCCGCCCAAGTGTTTCAGGCGGTCCCGAAGGTCCTTGGCTTCCCGGAAATCGGGCGCCAAACCTATCGCTGCGTCCAGGGCGGCGATGGCCTTTTCACGGTTGCCGGCGGAAAGATGGGCCCTGGCCAGATTATAGAGAAGGTTTTCCTCGTGAGGATCCAGGGCCAGGGCTTTTTCATAATTGGCGATGGCTTCCGAAAACTTGCGCTGGCGTCGATAGGCGATGCCCAACCGGTTGAACATGTGGATGTCTTCCGGGTACGATTCCAGGCAGGCCAAAAAAAATTTTTCGGCTTCGGCGGGCAGGCCGTGGGCCAGGTACGCTTCACCGATCTGGCAGGTTCGTTCCGGATGGTTGGGCTCCATGGCCAGGGCCTCGCCGAAGACTCTTCGGGCCTCGTCGATTTTTCCTTCGGCCAGGAAACGGCCGCCTCGTTCGATCAATTGGTCGATTTGCCGGGGGGCCCGGATCACCATCGCGAATTTCCGGCGGGCCCGGTCCAGGGCTTCTTCCGCTTGGTCCGGACGGCCTTCGGCGTCGTACACCAGTTTTCGGAAATAATAAACCAGCGGGCTTCGGGGGTCCTTTTTTTCCGCCTTGTCCAGGGCCTGATGCGCCTCGGACAATCGGCCGGCGGCCAGATCGGATCCCGCCGCCTGAAGATGAACATCCAGTTCCGATGGCGCCAGGTTGGCGAACAGCAACTGGATGATCCGGTCTTCCACCTCCTGAGGCAAAAGGGGTTCGATCAGGTAATCGTCCTTTCCTTTGGTCAAAGCCCGGCAGAGATCGGATTCCTCTTCCACTTGGCCGGTTAACAGAAAGGGGGCGGGACAGACCGGTTCCTTGCGGGCCAGCCGCCTCAGTTCCAGACCGTCCAGAAGGGGCATGGATCGGGCCGAGATCACCAGATCGAAGGGATCGGACCTGAGCTTCCGAAGGGCGTCATCACCATCCTCGGCTTCCCGAAAACGGGAAAAACCAAGCGTTTGAAGGATATTGCGGATGGTCCTGCGGATGGCGGCATCGCCGTGGGCAATAAGGATTTTAAAACGCCTGGGGTCCCGGACCACGTTTTCGATTTTCAGCATGGATCGTCCCGGGTCTTGGATTTGAGATTCCTCACGGTCCATCATGAGGCCGGGCTCCGTTCGGAGGCCCACAGGTCTTCCAAATATACGTCCAGGAGAACCAGTTCGTTTTCCATCCGCTCCAAGGCCTTGGCCGCCGAAGCCAGATCAGCGGTTTTACCCAGATGTTCCAATTCGCGGGCGGCTTCAGCCAAGTCCATGGCGGTCAGGTTGGCCGCGCCGCCTTTGATGGCATGGGCTTCCCTGGCCAGGGTTTCGGCGTCTCCGTTTTCCATGGCCCGCCGCATCCGTTCGATCTGCCGGCGGACGGTTTCCAGAAAACTCCGGGTCACCTGGTCCAGCACTTCCTTTCGGCCCATAAATTCATCCAGCGCCCGGTTATAATCCATGGGTTGATTCCGATCAAGATCAGCGGGAGCTCCGGCGGCATTTTCGGCATTTTCCAAGGCGTTCGGCTCCACCGGGGCCGTTTCGGGGGCGGAGTCATCCTCCGGAGGAATTTCACCCGCCAATATGCCCGCCGCTTCCCCGGTTTCCTTTCGGACCCATTTTTCCACCATGGCCAACAAGTCTTTTCGCCTCAAGGGTTTCGTCAAATAATCGTCCATGCCGACTTCGATGCATTTTTCACGGTCGCCTTTCAGGGCGTTGGCGGTCATGGCCACGATGGGAACCCGCTTCCGGCGGGGCGTCACCATCGGCGCGGTTCCGATCCGGTCCTCGATCCGGCGGATCTCGGCGGTGGCGGCCAGTCCGTCCATTTCCGGCATCATGACGTCCATGAGGATCAGGTCATAATGTTTGCGCATGAAGGCGTCCACGGCCCGCCGGCCGTTTTCGGCCAGGTCCACCTGGTACCCGGCGCCCGAAAGATGCTCTTTGGCCACCTGTTGGTTGGTGGGATAATCTTCGGCCACCAGCAACCTTGTGCCCTGGCGTTCCTCTTCGGTCAGGGTGTGCCGGGTAATCAAGGGCAGCGGTTGAGGAGTGTTCGATCCCGCACGTCCCAAGACGCGGGTGATGGTTTTGAAAAGGTCAGCGCCTCGAACCGGTTTGGTCAGATACCCTTCAATACCCGCTTCCCGGCAGCGGCCCGCGTCGCCGATCCGGCCCACCGAACTGAGCACGATAATGGGCAGGCGCCTTTGTTCCGGAATGTCCCGGATGGCGGCGGCCAGTTCGAAACCATCCAGGCCCGGCATTTGAACGTCCGTGATCAGGTAGTCGAAGAGCTGGTTCGAAGCCCGAGTCCGTTCCAGCCGATCCAGGGCATCCGCGGCGTTTTCGGCTTCCTGGGGAAGACTGCCCCAGGCGTTCAGATATTCCGTCAAAACCCGGCGATAGGTTGGATTGTCGTCCACCACCAGGGCTCGGAGCCCCTGGAGGCCGGAGCTGGGCGTGGCCGGAAGCGGAGGTTCGGGCTGTTTATCCAGCACCACGGTAAAATGGAACGTGGATCCCCGCCCTTCTTCGCTGCTTAATCCGATTTCACCGTTCATCCGCTGGGTGAGCTTTTTGGCGATGGCCGTACCCAGACCGGTGCCGCCGTACTTCCGGGTCATCGAACTGTCGGCCTGGGTGAAAACATCGAAGACCGTATCCTGTTTTTCCTTGGGGATGCCAATGCCGGTATCCCGGACCAGAAACCGGTACCGGGCTCGATCCCCCAGGTCTTCCACCATTTCGCCGGCCAGGAGGATTTCGCCCTGGTGCGTGAATTTCAGGGCATTGCCCGCCAGATTGACCAGAATCTGACGGAGCCGGCCCGGATCCCCCATGAGCCGGGTGGGAATTTGAGGCGGCAGGTACGATATGAATTCCAAACCCTTGCGGTCCGCGCCGTACGCCACCGAAGTGGCCACGTCTTCGACCAGGTACCGAAGATCGAAAGGAATATGTTCCAGTTCCAGCCGGTCGGCTTCGATTTTGGTAAAATCCAGAATATCGTTGATTAGGCCGACGACCGCCGCCGCTTCGGTGTTGATGGTTTCCAGGATTTCCCGTTGCCGGTCATCCAAGTGCGTATCCAGAGCCAGTTCGGACATGCCGATGATGCCGCTCAAGGGGGTGCGGATTTCATGGCTCATGGTGGCCAGAAACTGGCTTTTGGCCAGGCTGGACGCTTCGGCTTCGGCCTTGGCCTGTTTCAGTTCGTCGGCCCGGCGGGAATCGGTGACATCCCGGGCAATGCCTCGGAAGCCCACCGTTTGTTTTTTCTCGTCCTGGATGGGATACACCGAAGTTTCGATCAACCGGGGAGCCCCCCGGCTGGTCAATTCCCATTCCACGCGGCCCACGGGACGGCCGGAGATGTACAGATCGTTGAACGCCCGGTACACCCGTTCGGCCGCTTCCGGGGCCATGAAACTCCGGTAGGTGGCCCGCATCAATTCCCCGGGATTGCGGCCGGTCATTCGAGCCATGGCTTCGTTGAAAAAGGTCAAATGGCCGCCCAGGTCCACTTCGTAGTAGCCTTCGCCAATGCTTTCCAGAATGGTCCGATACCTTTCCTCGCTCCTGCGGGCCCGGGTTTCGGCCAGAATCCGTTCCGCGATCACCTGCTGGGCCTGATCGAACAACCGGGCGTTGTCGATGGCCACGGCGGCCGAAGCGGCCAGGGGTTCCAGGATATCCAGGTGGTCCTCGGAAAACTTGCCGGGCTGGGAGTCCACCACCTGCAGCACGCCCAGAGTCCGCCCCCGGGCTTTTAGGGGGACCGAAATCAGGGACCGGACCTTCAGACCGGTCCACCGGCTTACTTCCTGAAAATGCCGGGGATCGGTTTCAGCGTCCTGGACCACCAGGCTTTTTCCTTCACGAACGGACCAGCCCGCCAATCCTTGATCGATGGCCAACCTGAACCCCTTCAGGTTTTCCGCGCCGGGTCCCGTGGCCTGGCCGCAGATCAGTTCCTCTCCGCCGGATGAAAGCATCCAGATCGAACCGCCGGCCCCTTTGATCCAGACATCCACTTCCTTGAGCAGCAAAGCGAGCACCTGATCCAGGTCCAGCGTGGAATTGAGCGCCTGGCTTACCTGATTCAGAATCCGGGTTTCCTGGTACCTTTGCCGCTGGGCCTCGATCATGGCTTTTTGGTCGGTAATATCCGTGGCCACAACGGCCGCGCTCAAAAGCTTTCCGGCCTCATCCCAGCGGAGCCGGGCGCTGGCCAGAACCCAGACGTGGTCCCCGTTTTTTTTCCTTAGCATAAATTCGATGTTGCCCTGCTGTTCCACGCCTCCGGCCAGCTTTTCCATCCGTTCGGCCAGGGGGCCTAGGCTTTGGGCGGCCACCAAATCGACCAGCGGCAGATTCAACAGCTCGTCCCGCGAATAACCGGTGAAGTCCACGATCACGTCGTTAACTTCGGTCAACCGGCCCAGGGTATAGTCGATCTCGGCCAGCCCCACCGGCGCGTGGTTCAACAACTGATCCGCCCGATCCTCGCTCATGGCTTTTTGTCGAGCCAAGTCGTCCAGATCGTTTTTGATGAGCGAAATCAGATCGAATACCGGCTGGAAAGGATGGTCCGGGCCGGGGGAGGCCAGGGGCGCCGCTTTTTCTCCGGATGCCTCCCAATCGATACCCGAAAGGAACCGGACCAGTTCCTCCACGTACGTCTGGATGTTCGCCTGGTTCCCGCATGGGCGGGCCTTAATGGACGACTGTTCCTCCTTTTCCCGCGCTTCCTTCCGCCGGTGTTCCACCACCAGATGCCAGGCCTCGGTAAAATCCCCGGCCAATCGGGTTTCGAAGGGGGCCAGAGGGCTGGCCACACGCACAGCCGCCCGCATGAACCGGTCGGCTCCATAAAACACGATCATTTTCAGGGGGAATTCCTGGTGAAGGGCTCGGATGGCCTGGATATACCCCCATCGGGCGTTCCGGGATGGTCCCTGAATCCCCTTAACGCCCAGAATGTAGTAATGGCCTTCCCGGACCGCCGGCAGTCCGTCCAAAGCCTGACGCTGCAGGGCGAAGGAAGGGGCCAGGTATTCCTCCTTCAAACCGCCCGTCGTGACGCCGTGAAGCACGTCCGGCCGATGGATTTGAAACGAAAGGGAAAAACCAGGGCGTTCGAGCGTCCAGGAGGGGGGACCGGGTAAGGGGACCGTTTCCGTGTCGCGGGGCGTTATTGGGAGTTCCAACCATAGGTGGGCCAGGTTCAACACGGTTTGCGCCGTTCGCGCCGCCGCCAGCCGTTCGGGAATCAACCCCAGCCGGCGGCCCAGGGACAATGCCAGCCGCAACCCTGGCGAGGGCCGGAAAACGATTGTCCCCAAATGGGCCGGGTTCGTGGGGATGGTTAGGGCGTCCTGGAACAGGATTCCCGCCGCCGGCCAGCTTCCGGACCGCCGGACGCGGGAAAAATCGCGGACCAAAACATATGAGCCGCCGGATCCGGCCAGGGTTTCCCGGGCGTTTTCCGTTAGAGCCCGAAGGCGCTTTTTATCGATCCCTCCCAGACCACCCTCGAAAGAGGCCCAGACCAATCCCGGGATGGGAGAATGGAAGGAAACCCGGCCGTATGGTCCCACCGCCAGGTTCCGAAACTCCGGCGGCGCGGACGATATGATTCCGGTTTCCCGCTGAAAAGGCAATATCCACTCCTTTTGGCCGCATGAAGGCGAACCCGTCCGTACGGTATCGTTCCGTAGGGTCATCGCCGTTTGAACCCGGGAGCCGTTCTCGCGGCCCGATGGATCATGGGGATAATTATAGGGGATGGTTCCCCGGTTGTCAGCGGGTTTGGGTGGATTGAATCATGATTAATGATCCAGGCGGAACCGCGCCTTGCTCTGGCAGGCCCGCGCATGTAGAATAAGCCTCCGTGGGGGGAATCGTGGCCGAGGATTTCAAGGAGATCAAACGTCGTCTTCAGGAGGCCATGGCTCGAAAGGATTGGCCTTTGGGCGCCCAAATCCTGGCCCAGTGGTGCGCCCAGCGTCCCGATGATCCCAAAGGTTGGTATTACCGGGCGTATTGTTTCATGAAAATGGGCCAACTGCCCGAAGCCGAAAGCCTGGCTCAAAAAGCATTGTCCTTGAACCCCGAACATTCCGAAAGCAAAGCTCTTTTGGGCACGCTTTCGGGCCGTCCGGGGCCCGCCGCCGATCCAAACCGAAAAACCGGGTCGAAAACCCAAGAGTCTTCGTCCCGACCCGGTCCGATGGACAGTGAACGAGGCCTCTGGTCCGTAGGCGCGGTGGTGGACGGCCGGTACGAAATCCAGGGCGTGGCCCGGGGCGGGATGGGCGAAGTTTATTTCGCGCACGACCGGGAACTGGGCCGGATGGTGGCCGTAAAAACGCCCTTGCCTTCGGCCATGGCCTCGCCGGAGAACCGGGCCCGTTTTTTCAGGGAAGCCGAAGCCTGGATCGGCCTGGGGTTTCATCCCAATATCTGCAGCGCCTATTATCTTCAAGACCTGGGCGGCGTGATCCGGCTGTTCATTGAATACGTGGACGGCGGCACTCTGGCGGGGTGGCTGAGGAACAAGCCGGACTTGACTTTTCGGGAACGGATCGACCTGGCCATCCAGATCGCGGCCGGGCTCTGGCATACCCATACCTTTCCCTGGCGGGACGAAGAAGGCCGTGAGCACCGAGGCCTGGTGCACCGGGATCTCAAGCCGGCCAACATCCTGATGGAACGGGAAGGCGCGGCTCGGGTCACGGATTTTGGTCTGGTGGGCCGGGGAACGGAAGGTCCGGACCCCGAGGAGATTCCTTCCTCCACCGCCATGACCGGCGTTCCGGACGCCCCTTCGCCTATACCGGGGGACGATTCGTCGGCTTCGGGCGAGCATTGGCAAACCATGACGGCGGCGGGGGCGGCCGTGGGCACTCCGCCTTATATGGCTCCGGAACAGTGGCAGGGAGCCCATCTGGCCGGCCGGCCGGCCGATATCTACGCGTACGGCTGCATTCTTTACGAAATATTCTGCGGCCGCCGGCCCTTCGGTCTGCCCAACCAGTACCGCCAGGCCATGTTTTCGCTCCAATTGTTTCAGTGGGAACGCATCCACCGGGATGAACGTCCGCCCGATCCCCGCCGCCTAAAACCGGACCTGGACAATGAACTGGCGGACCTGATGACCTCCTGCCTGGCCAAGGAACCGGAAGGCCGGCCGCCGGATTTCGGCTTCATCCAGACCCGGCTCAAAGACATCCACCGCCGGGTGGAAGGCTGGCGGGTCCGGCTGAGGCCCGAGCCCAAGGCTTCGGACCTGGTGGCCGACGCCCTGAACAACCAAGGGGTGTCCTTCTGGACCATCGGCCACCGCCGCCGGTCCCGGTCCGCCTGGCGGGAAGCCCTGGAAAAAGACCCTCAGCACGTGGAAGCCACCTTCAATCACGCCTGGGCCGAATGGCATTTGGCAGGTCTTTCCGAAGCGGAATTATTAAGACGTCTGGCCGAAGTGGGCGAAACCCACCACCGGCTGGCCCGGCCCTGGCATCTCTTGGGCCGGGCGCGTTTGTTTTTCGGAGATTCCCAGGGCGCCGTGGACGTTTTGTTCCGGGCGGTCCGGATGGATTCCGCCTCGGCCCATGTCCGGCGGGACCTGGCTTTGGCCCGGACCGTGGCGGTTTTGGCTGGGGATGGTTCCGGTTCCACCTGGGAAATGGTGCTGAAAGACGTGGCCGCCGTGGTCACCCAGGGCCACGAGGACGAACTCCTGATCGCCATCTGGGCTTTGGCCTTGGAACGCCAGGGGAAAACCACGGAAAGCCAGGCCGTGATGACCCGGTACCAGGCGGCGTACCCGGACCTGGGAACCGACCCCCTGGCGGCGGCCCGGCGGCTTCTGCCTTTGGTGCCCGAACCCGGCCTGAAACCGGGCGCGGGGCTGGTGTCCGCGTTGTCGGTGGGGACTTCCGGTCTGGCGGCGGTTTTGGGCGGACGGCTGGTTCGGACCTCCGGAATCCCCATGGTTTCCGAAAAAACTCCGGAGATGGAAACGCTTCCCGTGGATTGGCCCGACGGCCGGCTTTCCGCCGTCACGCCCGACGGCCGTTGGGCCGTCCATCTGGCCGGAGACGGCCGTTTGGGACGGTGGAGCCTCGTAAATCCGGATTTGGGGACCATCCAGGCCGGTCCGGTCGAAGGGGAACCCACCGGCCTGACCGTTTCGTCCAGCGGAACGTACGCCCTGATGGGCATCGGCGGCGGGTTGGAACTGTGGCATCTGGAGCGCAACCGGCGGCTGACGGCATTTGGACCCCATCCCGCCCGGGTGACCGCTTTGGCGTTTCATCCAACGGCCCGGATGGCCTTGTCGGGCGCCATGGACCAAAAGGTCCGTTGGTGGGAGGTTCAAACCGGCCGGCTGGTTTGGGAGGCTTCGGGCCACCGCGAAACCGTGACCGCCGCCGCCATCCGGCCTCAGGGCGATTGGGCGGCCACGGGCGGCGCCGACGGCCG
>JAGVGV010000622.1 GCA_020056895.1 Deltaproteobacteria bacterium | reverse complement strand
TTACGTGTTCGGCGGCGAAAAAAACTCGCCCTATACCGAAGACGATCCGGCTTTACCCCTGTCCGAATACGGCCGGAGCAAATTGGCGGGCGAAAAGAACGTTCGCGAACGGCTGGAACGTCATCTCATTGTCCGTACGGCCTGGCTGTATGGGCCTCAGGGTCGAAATTTCGTGACCACCATGCTAAGGCTGGCCCGGGAACGGGAAGAAATCCGGGTAGTGAACGATCAGCGCGGGTCCCCAACGGCGGTCCCGGACCTGGCCGAGGCGCTTTTGGGCCTGGCCGAAAACATACTCGCCGGCCGCGCCCTTCCCTGGGGCACATACCACTTGGCCGGGTCCCAGGATGCTTCGTGGTTCGATCTGGCCCGGGCCTCGGTGGCTGGCGGCGCCGATCGGAGGTTGGTCCCCCGGACGCCGATCCTGGCCATTCCCTCCTCCGAGTACCCCACCCCGGCCCACCGGCCCGCCTGGTCGGTGCTGGATGGGTCCCGAGCCCGGACTGCTTTCGGTCTGGAACTGGCGCCCTGGTCCCGGAGCCTCCCCCGCGTACTGGACCGGATCGCCGCTTTTGCAAAAGAAAACAGTTAGAAGCAAGCTGAAAATTCCTCGGGCCATTCCCCTGAAAGGACGTTCCGGGCCGTGGAGGTTCTTGGAAAACTCATCGGAAATCGTCTTGCCCGATCCACCTGGGGGGTGGTATGTTCGGGCGGCCCGGACCGGGGAAAACCGGCGGGCCAGGAGGAACTCCGTCCATGAAATGCCTGGTGACCGGCGCGGCCGGCTTCATTGGATCCACGTTGGTGGAAGCGCTTCTTCGCCGAGGGGACCAAGTGATCGGCCTGGATGCCTTTACGGATTATTACCCCAGGTTTTTCAAGGAAAGAAACCAGGCGGAATTCAGGAACCAGTCCGGCTGCGTTTTGGTCGAAACCGATCTGGTGACGGCCGACCTTGGCCCGTGGCTCGAAGGAGTCCAGGTGGTGTTTCATCTGGCCGCTCAGCCTGGAGTCCGGGCCAGTTGGGGGGATGGGTTCCATCATTATACCCAGAACAACGTGCTGGGGACCCAGCGTCTTTTCGAAGCCGCCGTCCGGGCCGGGGTGGGCCGAGTGGTTTATGCGTCGTCTTCGAGCGTGTATGGCGATTCGGAAGCTCTGCCCACCTTCGAAACCGCCGTATTACGGCCCATATCCCCCTATGGAGTAACCAAGGCGGCCACCGAACATCTGGGGTATTTGTATTTCCGCAACCATGGCCTGGCCACGGTGGGCCTAAGATATTTCACGGTGTACGGCCCCCGGCAGAGGCCGGATATGGCCTTTCACCGGTTCATCAAGGCCGGGCTGAAGGATGAACCCATCGATCTGTTCGGCGACGGCCTTCAAAGCCGGGATTTCACCTTTGTGGGGGACGCGGCGGCCGCGACTCTGGGCGCGGCCGAAGGCGGAAAACCCGGGACGGTTTACAACGTGGGCGGCGGCGCCCAGGTAGTGCTCAAAGACGCCATGGACCTGATCGGCCGTCTGGTCGGCCGGCCGCTCCAAGTCCGATCCCATCCCCAGGCCAAAGGGGATGTCCGCCACACGTCATCGGATACCACTCGAGCCCGGAACGACTTTGGGTACCATCCCCAAACCGGCTTCGAAGCGGGTCTGGCGGCCGAAGCCGCCTGGATGAAGGCTCTGCTGGAAACCATGGCGGCCTGAACCTTGCCCGCCGCCTTTACCGCTCATGCTCCATCCATCCTGTTCATCGATCCCCTCCGACCCCGGGTTTCGTTCAAGGATCGGATCACCGCCTGGGCCGAAGCCGGGGCCATGGCCGCCCTGGCGGTCCTGCTGTTGGTCATGCCTCTGGCCGAAGTTACCTCCTTACGGGAAATCGCGGTCTTTTTAGGCCTTCTTTGCCTGTTGGGCCATATGGCCCTGACCGGCCGATGGCGGATTCCGTCCACACCCCTCAATACGCCCCTGGCCCTCTGGGTCCTGGCGGGCGTGTTTTCCCTGATCCAGGCCGTGGACCCGGCCTATACCGCCGGCCAGCTTTTTGGCGAACTGCTCTATCATCTGATCGTATTTTTCGTGGCCGTCCACATGGTCCGGACACCGGCCCGAGCCCGAGCCCTGGCCTGGGTGGTGGTGGTATCCGCCCTTTTCATGGACGCATGCGGGTTGTACGAGTTTTTCCTCAATGGCGCCAGCCTTCAAGGGGATGTCCGGCTTCAAAGCCTGACCGGCTCGCCGCCGCAATTCTGGGCCTGGTTGATCCAGACCGGGCCGGTGTTGGGCGTTCTGGCGCTCCGGAACCAGCACATCAAAAGCAAAGCGGCGTTGGGGCTTCTTTTGGCGCTCCACGTTTTTTGCCTGTACCTCACCTTCAGCCGCATGGCCATGGCGGCGTTTCTCTTCCAGTTGGTCGTCACCCTGTATTTTGTGGGCGTGAGCAAAAAATGGCTGGTCCCCCTGCTGCTGGGCGCCCTGTTGGGAACGGCCCTGTTCCTCCCCCGCGACGCCCTCCGGTTCGGACCGCCCGTTCCGGGGCAATTGAACCTGGGGCCGGTCACCATCATG
This sequence comes from Deltaproteobacteria bacterium, assembly GCA_020056895.1. Taxonomy (GTDB): domain Bacteria; phylum Desulfobacterota; class Desulfarculia; order Adiutricales; family JAGVGV01; genus JAGVGV01. The sequence goes on along the minus strand of JAGVGV010000622.1, from coordinate 3,510 downwards.
GGATTGAAAGACGTTCGCCTGCCCCTTTGGACCGAGGCCGTCGATCAGGTGGCCCGGCATCCCTTCACCGGCCTGGGGTACGGCCGGGAAAGCCTGATCCGGAGCCGTCCGCATCTGTCACGAATCGGCAACGAAGGCATTCAGCACGCCCACAATTTTCCCTTGAGCCTGGCCGTTTCCCTGGGGCTTCAAGGATTGGTGGTCTTCGTGATCCTGGCGGCCTGGTCCATCCGAAGCCTGTGGCCCGGCCGGGGAACCCCTCCCCCCTGGCTTAGGAACAGCATGGCCGGGGCTTGGCGGGCCGCCGTGGTGGTGATGATGACGGGGTTTTTATTGCTCAACCTGACCGATGATCTGTACGCCGACGAAATGGCGCTGATGTTCTGGTTGATGCTGGGCATCGGGTTTTCCTGCCGGAACATGGTTCCATCCGAAGCCGCCCCAGCGGCTTCCCCTTCTTCCGACGGTTGATCCTTTTCGGCCGGCTGTGCTACCATACGGCCGGGCCGATCGGAGCCGAAGGCGGGCGGCTGCCGAACACGGTGGTAACTAAAACGCTTTTCACGAAAAGAACATCAAGGACGGCATGAACCTGTACCATCTCCTGAACCTGGACCGGGAGCCTTTTTCCAACGCTCCGGACCCGGAGATGTTTTTCCAATCGCGCCAGCACATGGGCTGTTTGCAAAAGGTCGAACTGGCCATTCACATGCGCCGGGGCTTGTCCGTGGTGGTGGGCAACGTGGGTACCGGAAAAACCACCATCTGCCGCCAATTGATCCGCCGGTTGTCCAAAGACCCCGAAACCGAAACCCATCTGATTCTGGACCCCGATTTTCAAAACCCGGCCGAATTCCTTAAAACCGTCATCGAACTGCTCCAAGGCCAAACCGCCCCCCCCGACCTGGGGTTGGTCCAGCAGAAGGAAGCCATCAAGAACACCCTGTTCAAAAAAAACGTGGAACAGGAAAAAAAGGTGGTCCTGATCATTGACGAGGGCCAGAAAACTCCTGATTTCGTTCTGGAACTCTTAAGGGAATTCCTCAATTTCGAAACCAACGAACACAAGATGCTCCAGATCGTGGTCTTCGCCCAGACCGAATTCAAACTGATTCTGGAACAGCATGCCTATTTCCGGGACCGGGTAAGCGTTTTCCTCGAACTTTTTCCTTTGGGATTCAGGGATACCGTGGACATGATCCGGTTCCGGCTGGAACAGGCTTCGGCCGGCCAGACCACGCCCGATCTTTTCACCTGGCCCGCGTTTTGGGCCATCTATCAATTCACGGGCGGCCATCCGCGCCAGGTGGTGAATCTTTGCCATCTTTGCCTGATGAGCCTGATCATCCGGGAAAAAGCCAAGGTGGGCTGGTTCATGGTGCGGGCCTGCGGCCAGATGACGGCCTCGCGGCGGGCGCTTTGGGGACGGCGGTTGTCCACGGTTCTGGCCTTGGTCCTGGTGGTGGTTCTGGCGGCGGTTTTCCTGGGGCCGGACCGCCTGATTTCGTGGAAAATGGGAGAGTCAGCCTCCACGGCCCCGACCGAAGGGGGACCCACGCCCGGGGACCGGGGGTCGGGTCCGGCGGCCCAAAATCCTTCAGCCGGAACCGGGATGCCGGCCTCCGACGATCCTCCGGCCGGCGCGGCCTCCCCCGGAACCGAAGCGCCCTGGACATCCACCGCCGCGTTGCCTCCCGGGCCAGGGGGGGCGTCCACGGCATTGCCGATTCAAAAGCCGCCCGTGGAGCCTCCAACCGCCGGTTCGGATCCGGCGGGCCTGGATCCGGCCGCGACCTTTTCCACGTCCAATCCGGTCCCCGGGTCCAACCCGGCTCCGCCCCCGGTTCCAGGTTCGGGCCTCGCTCCGGTTCCCACCGCCGATCCTTCGGGGACCCCCACCGGGACGGGAACGGCGGCCGTTTCTACGGAACCTGGCCCCGGTCCGCCGGTTCCGCCGGTTCCGTCCGGTCCCGAACGGCCTGCCGTGCTGGGCCGGATAACGGTTCGTGAAGGGGACAATCTGTCCCGGCTCATAAAGTATGTTTACGGAACGTACGATCCCGAATACCAAGCCAAAGTGCTCCAGGCCAATCCGAACCTGAAGCCCGGCCAAAAGCTCCACGTGGGCCGGGAACTGGTCATGCCCACCATCCCGGCTCCGGTCTCCAAGCCCAAGAGCCCGCGCTATTGGGTGGAACTTGGCCGGGCCGGGAACCTGGAACAGGCCATGGACCTGTTCCGCCGGATCCGGCCCGGGGCTCCGGCCCTGTATGTGATGCCATACCACACCACGCGGGAAGGGCTCCAGTTCGCCGTGCTGATGATCGGCGCCTTTCCCAGCGAAAACGACGCCAAAAACCGGATCAGCGGCTTGCCTCCGGCTCTTTCGGCCTCGGCTCGGGTGATCCCCCTTTGGGACGACGCGGCCGAATTTTACGCCAATCCCTTCAAAGTCCCCAAACCATCGGACGTTTACCCTTCGGGCAAGGTGGAACCATGAAAAAACTGATCTGCGACTGCGGCGGCCGTTTGCGCCTGGACCGGAACTGAAAGGGGTTTTTCTGGCGCTGCCGGGATTGCGAGCGCACCTATCCCCTGGAACGTTTTTCCCGCGAGATCGATGACGAGTTCGAGGATCAATTGGCCAACGTCCGCGTGGACCGGCTTTGATTCCGAAAAATAGGTAAAAAACGGCTCTGGACGATCGTCCCCCTGAATGAGGGAATCGTCCGAGCCGTTATAATCGGGTTCGCCGGATCTGGAGTTATTTGAAAACGCTGAACAGGGCCTTCTGGACTTTGGCCAGGGCGCCCGCGCCCGCCTTGATCACGCCTTCCAGTTCACCGGGATCCAGGTGCACCGCGCCGCAGCCTTCGTTCACGCACAGATCGACCTTCACGCCGTTGTGGTCCACTTCCACCAGGCTGGGCGTTCCACACCGGAAGCAATGATATTGATGATCGCTCCGGTACTTGGCGTCCGACTCCTTCTGGGCGTCGGCCCGCAGTTGTTGGATTTTTTCCATTTCCTGTTTCTGGAAGTACAGGTCCTCGTGATCCAGACCCGCGCTGACCACCGCCACTTTGTTGGCCAAACTCATGGGAATCCTCCACTATCCTTTTCGGGATGGGCCGCCTGGCCCTTTGATCGCGAACGAACGGAAAACGACGAAAGCCCTTATCCCCCTTGGTTAAAGTTTCGGGGGTCAAGGACTTGAAGGCGGAAACCACCTCCATGGATGGAGGCATTGTAGGAAACCAAAGGGGACGGCGTCAAGACCGAATCGGCGGATGTAACCTCCTCCCCTACGGCGCCCCGCCAGACGGTGGAAGGTGGGTCCTGGAATTCAAAAAGGCGATTGTAACATTCAGTGACGGGTGGCAAGCTAAGGCCTTGTTTCATTATCACCTCTTTCCACCCCTCACCCCGCCCTCTCCCCCGGGCTCCGGGGCCAAGGCCCCGGATGCCAATTGGGGACAGAGCCTTCGGCTCTGACCCCCGGGAGAGGGG